>JAFNYE010000168.1 GCA_017383345.1 Alistipes sp.
AAGTAGAAATATAAGTAAGAATGTGTAGACTATATAGGCTTGTTGCATGTTATATAACTTGCTTGTTTATGGTGTGGTTATAATATCTCAGAGAGCAAATTGATGGAGTGTTCTCTTTTGGCATCTATTGCTCTGTTATTTGGCGCATCTGTGTTAATCTCTATATCTGTAATAGGTGTTCCCTTTCGGATTATTCTCGAACTCTCACTGACGCTTGTAAGTAAATCGATAATTCTACTATCTGCTCTCTCAATATCATTGACAACCGAATAGAACGGGATGTTAAGATTTAGTGAAAACGCTGTGCCGTGGAAAGAGTCTGTTATAACCATTGACGCCTCTGAGAATAGCTTTACAAAGTCATATACTGAGGCGTTGTAAACAGTTCGCTTGTTTGATAATTTTTGAGCGTAACGCTTGCTTATATTAACAACTACTAGCTGCATGCCTAATCGTTTCTGTATATCCTTGATCAGATCGTATATGTACGGATAGACATTGAACGAGTATCCCAATACATAAACTAAAATATAGGGCTTGGAGATTGTAATAGAAGATTGCTTAGCAAATTCACGCCACTCATCGTTTGAAAGAAGAAGTGTTGGGTCAAGGACAACCTCAGGCTTTTTGCCGATTAACTCCTCAACCAATTCAGCACCCTTCTCTTCTCGAACAAAGATGCGTTTGTACTTTTTAAGCTCGGTAGCGTATAACTGTTTGTATTGCTCTGGAATTTCACCCTTAGCAAAGCTTGCAGCAAAGGCTGCTTTGTTTGGGTTATCTGTAAAAGAGAGCATATAGCTGGTATCTTCGTGTATGGATTGTGGATTCCAGACCTGATCGCTGCCGGTTAGATATGAGTCGTACTTTGGAGGGACGTTGTGTAGCTCCTCTTTAGTGTTGTAGGTGCGAGATAAATTGAGCTTGTCGTTGTAGAATTTGGCAAAAACCTTTGCCCTTCTTTTACGCGGAAAACCTCTCAAAATCTCAAGGATAGAACTTATTATGCGCCTTAAAACACTTGGTTTTGGACTAAATTGCTTGTGATATGTGTTGGGGTAGGTGTAGTCGATAATCTCTGCATTGTGCCCCAGCTTCTCTATTGTATGCTGAAGCGCATAAGCCTGAAGTGCAGAACCGTAGTTCAACACCTTATGCATCGTAATTATGCCTATCTTCTTGCCCATATTGTTCTGTATAGTTTTGAAATGATTTTAGAGGGGAGTTGTAGCACAAACTCTAATCTGAACACCCTTCTGATTGACTGCTCTGTAGCGCTCTCTTTTTGTAAAGTTCTAACCATAATGTTGTGAACATGGGCGCGTTTGACATTACTCTTCATCTGTCCCTCTGCCACAACCTCAAATGGGTGAGTCTCGAACGTGCAGTCAAGTTGTTGCAGTATCTGTTCGCCTTTTTCGGTAAATGCAATTACAGAACTTACACCCTCCTCATTTTGTGCGTATGTAGGTCCCCAGAAGTCTCCAATGCGAATGTCGGCTGAGGATTTGTCGTACTTATATTTGCAACTCTTATGGCATGCCGAATTACAGCAATAATCGCCTAAGAACAATTTGTAAAAAAGGTCTCCTTTGGATAACCACGAGTTGTAGCTGTTACTCGAATCGGTTGTCTTGTCGTTGTTAGTGCCATTTATTGTTATAACCCACGAGTCGTGCCAGCCAGTGAGTTTACCTCGCCATGAGGCACAGGTCACTACGCCAGTTTGCTTTGTGATTAACTGAAGATACTTTCTCCATGCCCACATGCTTGGTACACTATGGCAGAAGAAGTCCATCAGTACAAAGCTCTCTTCAATCCTGAACTTGCGGATATATCGTCTAAATGAGTCAATCTGACAAGGGGTGCCTGTAACTAAATACCTCTCTTTAGGGTTTATAGCCTTAAGGCCATCGACAGTATAGCTCTGAATATATTTGCTGCCTATGGATGGAGTAAGCTCGCTAAGGTTTGTGGCAATGTAGTGCTCGGCTCTCTGTCCGGGTGCGTTATACCTTACAGCGCATACTTTATACCCATTATTAAGCAGATGCTTGCCCAACTCATATCCAACACCTCCAGATGAGCACTTTTTGCGAGTTGTTAGATCGTTGCTCCAAGCACCAAAGCTCTGTTTTGGAGTGTTATTGAGTGCTAAATCATTGTGCAGGAAGGCGCACACCTCGGTACATATACCGCAGTTTACGCACTTGTTAGCATCTAAAATAGGCGTGTAAAATCCGTCTTGATTTAGCTCTATTTTGATGGCATCCTTTGCGCAAGATAAGGCACAAACACCACAGCCGAAACAGCCTTTAACCTCTCCTATATTTTTCATACAGATCTTTGATGCCTGCTTTTATAACATTTAGCTCAGCTTTGTTTAGTCCGATAGCGGCAATAAGTACAAAGTTGACTACAAGGGTAATAGAAGTGACAATAACAACCTTCAAGAATGAAGAATTTGTCGCTATTGGTATATACGAGAACATATATGCAATTGCGGATATGGCGACGATTCTGCAGATTACCTCCTTTGCAAACTCCATTATAGGGAATTTGTACAATCTGTTCAAATACCACAATCTGACAAACAGCGTAGCAAAGTTAATGACACATCGAACTACAAGAACACTATTTGGCGAGTATCCCAGTTTTAGGAAGAGATAGGCAAGAGGAAGATTTGACAAAATCATAAACGACATCAAAATCTGATATGTCTTGATCTTTCCTGTCGCTTGAACTGAGTACCATAGCGGGCCTTGTAGTGCATCTAACAGCGCGAAGATTAGCATTAGTCTACAGAAAGAGACGGCATACTCGGGAACCTCGGTCAGCCAAATATCCAAAATCTCCGGACAGCAGATGTAAATTGGCAATGCAAGGATAAACAGCAGCAAATACGAGTATTTTGATGTCGATAAAATCAGCTTGATAAAATAGTTGTGGTCGCCAGCTGCATAAGACTTGACAATCTGAGGATTAAATGCTGTTTGGAAACATCCGACAAAACTTGCTACAGCATTGTTCACCTGGTTAGCAATACCCATAGCCGCATTTAACGTAACGCCAAAGAAGATGTTGATTAACATATTCAAACCTTGGCTTGCGCCTATGTTAGCCACACCTCCAAAAAGACTCCAGCCTGAGAAGCTGAGCAGTTGGGTATAGACCTTTTTATCTCGGTATAGCTCATATTTGCAAATCTCAAAGCTCTTTCGGCAATAGGCGTAGTAGCAGAAGTTGATTATAATTGCAACAGTACACAATAGGGCAGAGTACAAAATCAATCTATCTGCATTGTAGTTCATCAATAAAAAGACAACTCCCAGTTGTAAAACAGCCTCGAAAATGCTCAGATATGCGTAGAATGACATCTTCTCATGGGCAATGATAGCTGCATTATAAGGAGGTCGTACAATCTTTATACAAGTGGTTAAAATGGATAGCTGATATGTTACTTGTACCGCAAACTCTCTTGAATCAGGGTATTGAATGGTGGTATTTAAGAACCATAATCCAACGGTCTCCGCCAGCAGTAAAATGACGAGAGCTATCAGAATGTGGATGTTTAAACTTATCGAAAAGACCTTCTTGGCCTGCGTTAAATCGGACTTGCCTAGTTCGAAATTAAGGTGGCGCTGGGTCGAGGTAATCATAGCATTGTTGATAAAAGTAAACAATACTACAATGCCACCAACTACGTTATAAATGCCATAATCCTCTACACCGAGTGCATCTAAGACGACTCTTGACGTGTACAACGATACCAGTATTAGAACCAACATTCTAATATACATGAATATCGTATTTTTAGCTATTCGCTTGTTGCTATCTATAGACATTTGACAGTTTTGCAATCTTAGTAACTCTCTGGTGTTGTTCTGTTATAGCACCTCGATAAACTCGTTGTCTATATTGACGCTGACAGCCATAAGAGCGGATAATGTTATTATTAAACGCTTTGTTTTTGAGCCTCGAACGGTTTGGAGTTTGCCCTCATAGCCATTTAGAACTCCTCCGACCATTCGGATATTGTGTCCGCACATCACAGAGGAGATCTCATCGGCAGAGTAAAACTTAGGGTTGTTTGTAGCCTTTACCGCAGCTATGAACTTTGTCATCTCCTCGTTGGGTATGGTTATAGGTTCGCCTTGCTTGCCGCCCTTTTTGAAACGATATTGCAGAGTAGGCGTTTTTGCGACTATGGGGTCGAGGTTTGCACGGCTCTCATGGACAAAGAGCAGGTCGTGCGTTACCGGCGCCTCTATTCTGATGCGCTTACCATCCTTAACAGAGATAGAGGTTGCCATTGGCGTAAATACCTCCATACCAGCCTCGCTGAGTTGCTTGTAGGCCGGGAGAAGAGCGTTTGCTCGTTTCAAATCACGCATTGCAAACCAGTGCTTTTCTGTGTCGATTTGGGTGGTATTCATAATGCCTATGGCTCATATAATGACATACCTCCGATTCCTGCAAGAGCTTGTATGTTACATATACTCAAGCAGTTACGGGTGTGTATGTTGTAAGTTGGCACTAAATTGTAAAGGCTGTTCATAGCAAACCTGTAGTGCACACTCTGTTTAACGTATTCAACGATTAATGGGCGGTATGTGTTAAAGTTGAACCTTCTCTTTTAGAATATTCTAAAAGAGCCTACTAATGTTTAACCACAAAGGTATAAAAAAAAGCACAATCTACCAAAGATTGTGCTTTCTAAGTGTTTGAACTTCTTTACTTCGTAAAGCGAGCCTTGATATTCTCGGTTGCGCGGCGCAGGAGCTCGGCTGGACAGCAGAGTGTGATACGCACATAGCGCTTACCCTCAGTACCGAAGATGCCACCAGGAGTGAGGAAGACGTCGCACTTCTCCATAACCTCGTCAGAGAAGTCGTAGCAGTCGCCTGCATAATCCTCTGGAATCTCAGCCCAGATAAAGAGTCCCGCCTGGTTTGGCTGGTA
>JAFNYE010000169.1 GCA_017383345.1 Alistipes sp.
CCCGTGGGACAAGGGGGAGGGAGGGGTTTTATTGTTAGGGAGTTTAAGGAGTTTAGGGAGTTTAAGGAGTTTAGAAAATCACTAACTTCCCTAATTTCCCTAAATTCTCTAATTTCCCTAAAAAACTCCCTCCGCCCATTCGCGCACAGCCATAAAAAATTTGGAAACTGCAAACTTTTTGTTATCTTTGTACTTTTAGTACAATAAATGCAAATAGATATGAGAAAAAACGATTTTGATAATGAGGAGAAGAGGGGTAAAGGCGTGGATATGATTGAGCACAAGATACAGGCTATACCCATTATTGCGAGTGATGATGACACGATTGAGCAGGTAAACATCCCCGAGGTGTTGCCTATACTTGCGTTGCGCAGTTCGGTACTCTTTCCAGGTGGTGTAACGCCGATAACGGTTGGCAGGGAGAAGAGCATTGCCCTGATACGCTCGGTACATAGTGGCGACGGCATTTTGGGTGCTGTGCTTCAGAAGGATGTGGCTGTTGAAAACCCTACGCCCGACCAGCTCTACCGCATAGGTACGGTGGCGCGTATTCTCAAGGTGTTGGAGATGCCCAATGGCAACCTTACGGTGATACTTTCGGGTCTTGAGAAGATTGAGGTGGGCGAATACATCTCTACCGAGCCATTTTTCAAGGCTCAGGTTAACACCATATTGGACACCACGCCCGACAAGAACAATGCCGAGTTTGTGGCGTTGGTTGACACCATTAAGGAGACTGCCTACCGCATAATCAACCTCTCCACGACTCTGCCTAAGGAGGCGATATTTGCAATCAAAAACCTTGAGTCGTTGCGTCAGACGGTGAACTTCATCTGCTCCAACCTTGAGCTTGTGGATGAGGATAAGCAGATGCTCCTTGAGGCCCCAGGTCTTATGGCTCGTGCCCGCAAGTTGTTGGAGATACTCATTCGTGAGCAGCAGTTGCTTGAGCTGAGGGACAAGATACAGGAGAAGGTCAAGCAGGACCTTGACAAGCAGCAGCGCGACTACTACCTCCAGCAGCAGATACGCACCATACAGGAGGAGTTGGGTGACGACACAAGTGGCGACATTGACAAGTTGCGCGAGGCAGCAAAGGGTAAGAACTGGAAGAAGGAGGTGGCAGAACTCTTTGACAAGGAGGTCTCTAAACTTGAGCGCCTCAACCCTGCCATTGCCGAGTACTCCATACAGCTGAGTTACCTCAACCTTATGCTTGAGCTTCCGTGGGAGGATGTGACTAAGGACAACCTCGACCTCAACTGCGCACGCAAGCAATTAGACAACGACCACTACGGCTTGGAGGAGGTTAAGGAGCGCATCCTTGAGCATCTTGCCGTAATAAAACTCAAGGGCGATTTGAAGTCGCCGATACTCTGCCTCTATGGCCCTCCAGGAGTGGGTAAGACCTCGCTGGGTAAGAGTGTGGCTACGGCTTTGGGTCGTAAGTTTGGCCGTATAGCCTTAGGTGGTCTGCACGACGAGGCTGAAATTCGCGGTCACCGCCGTACTTATATAGGTGCTATGCCTGGTCGAGTGATAGAGACTATCAAGCGCTGTGGCTCGTCCAACCCTGTCATTATCCTTGACGAGGTGGATAAGATGACCGTATCAAACCACGGCGACCCATCCTCTGCCCTTTTGGAGGTGCTTGACCCTGAGCAGAACACCACCTTCCACGACAACTATTTGGATATGGAGTACGACCTCTCAAAGGTCCTCTTTATCGCTACAGCCAACGATATCTCGGCCATAAACCCTGCGCTTCGTGACCGTATGGAGCTGATAAACATCTCGGGCTACATCCTTGAGGATAAGGTGCAGATTGCCACCAACCACCTGATTGCCAAGCAGAGCGAGGCTCACGGACTTAAAGAGGGCGATATGGTGCTTACCCCTGAGATTTTGGAGAAGATTATCTCGGAATATACACGCGAGTCGGGAGTGCGCTCTTTGGACAAGAATATAGCCAAAATAGCTCGCTATAGGGCTAAAAACATAGCCTTTGAGGAGAGTTTCAACGCCACCCTCACAGCCGAGGATGTGCAGACAATCTTGGGCAAGCCTAAGTTCTTGAACGATAAGTACGAAGTCAAGGATATGGTTGGCGTAGTTACGGGTCTTGCGTGGACAGCCGTAGGTGGCGATATACTCTACATTGAGTCGCTGCTCACCCCAGGCAAGGGCAAACTATCGCTCACGGGTAACCTCGGCGATGTTATGAAGGAGTCGGCAACAATTGCTCACGAGTGGGTTATGGCGCACCACGCAGAGTTGGGTATTGACCCTGCAATGTTCGAGAAGCACGACCTGAATATACATGTTCCCGAGGGGGCAGTGCCAAAGGATGGCCCAAGTGCGGGTATTACGCTGATAACCTCTATAGTGTCAACCTATACGGGCAGAAAGGTTACCGAGCGCATCGCTATGACGGGCGAGACAACCCTCCGCGGTCGTGTTACGGCTATCGGTGGCGTTAAGGAGAAGGTGCTGGCTGCAAAACGCGCAGGCATAACAACCATTATTGTCCCTGAGGATAACCGCAAGGATGTGGAGGAGATTAAGGCCGAATATGTCAAGGGCATTACCTTCCACTATGTCCGCACCAACGAGGAGGTATTGGAGTTGGCATTGCAGAAGTAGGCTTTATAATTAAGATAACCCGTTTTGATTTTATGAGATTTATTGCAATAATTCCTGCGAGATACGCAAGTACCCGTTTCCCTGCCAAACCATTGGCTATGTTGGGCGGTAAGAGAGTGATTGAGAGGGTCTATGAGCAGGTGGCAGGCGTGTTGGATGACGCGGTGGTGGCTACCGACGATGAGCGCATCTATGATGCAGTCAAGGCCTTTGGAGGCAAGGTGGAGATGACCTCAACGGCGCACCGCAGTGGTACTGACCGCTGTTGGGAGGCCTATCAGAAGCAGGGCGGAGAGTTTGATGTAGTGATAAATGTTCAGGGCGACGAGCCCTTTATACAGCCACAGCAGTTGCTTGCCCTCAAGGCTTGCTTTGACAACCCTGCAACCGACATTGCCACCCTTGTAAAGCCCTTCACGGCAGATGATACAATCGAGGCGCTTGAAAACCCCAACTCGCCAAAGGTTGTGGTTGACAGCACAATGCACGCCCTCTATTTCTCGCGCTCGGTGATACCATACTTGCGCGGTGTGGAGCGTAGTGAGTGGCTTAAGCGTCACACCTTCTATAAGCATATCGGCATCTACGGCTTCAGAACGGAGGTACTCAAGGCTGTAACCTCCTTGCCACAATCGACCCTTGAGGTGGCAGAGTCGTTGGAGCAGTTGCGTTGGCTTGAGAATGGATATAAGATTGGCGTGGGCATATCCGATGTGGAGACTATCGGCATTGACACCCCCGAGGACTTGGCTCGCGCGGAGGAGTTTTTGAAAACATTAAAACTTTAATACGATGAAAAGATTATTTCTAACCCTGCTTAGCGCAGCAGCTATGGTTGCATCAGCCAATGCGCAATGGAAAATCGCGGGTGACAAAATTCGCACCCCGTGGGCAAGCAAAGTATCAGTTGACAGCGTACTGCCAGAGTATCCGCGTCCGCAGTTGGAGCGTGAGCAGTGGCTCAACCTCAATGGCCTATGGCACTACTCTATTACCGACCTGAGCGCCTCGAAGCCTATCGCTTTTGAGGGTGAGATTTTGGTACCTTTTGCCGTAGAGTCGGCTCTCTCGGGCGTTCAGCGCACCCTTACCCCCGAGCAGTTGCTCTGGTATGAGCGCACCTTTACCGTGCCGTCAAAGTGGTCGGGCAAGCGCATTATGCTCAACTTTGGAGCAGTCGATTGGAGTGCCGATGTATATGTCAACGACATCCTTGTAGGCAACCACACAGGCGGATATGCGCCGTTCTCGATAGATATTACCGAGGCTCTGACTAAGGGCGAGCAGCGCCTTACTGTCCGCGTATGGGACCCAAGCGACCAGCGCCACAACCCTGTGGGTAAGCAACGCCTTAAGCCGAGCGGTATATGGTACACCGCAGTATCGGGCATTTGGCAGACCGTATGGCTTGAGCCTGTAGATAAGAGCAACCATATCGAGGGCATAAAGACCGAGTGCAACCTTGACCGTAATGAACTCTATGTTATGGCAGATTGCTCCAACAATAGCGGTAAGCTCACTATCGAGGTTTTGGAGGGCGAGAAGGTTGTCAGCGCAACCGATGTACTTTGTGGCGTAAAGGCTACCCTGCCTATCCGCAACGCTAAGTTGTGGAGTCCCGACACCCCGCACCTCTACACCCTTCGTTTGACCCTTTGGCAGAGTGGCAAGGTGGTAGATAGCGCAAGCTCATACGCTGCAATGCGCACCTTCTCAAAGGCTCGCGATGCGCAGGGACACCTCCGTATGACCCTCAATGGCAAGCCTATCTTTATGTATGGCCCACTTGACCAGGGTTGGTGGCCTGACGGACTCTATACCGCGCCAACCGACGAGGCTCTATTGAGCGACATTGTCCTGACCAAAGAGCTTGGTTTCAACACTATCCGCAAGCATATCAAGGTTGAGCCTGCACGCTGGTACTACCATTGTGACCGCGAGGGTATTATCGTATGGCAGGATATGCCTTGCCTTGCCCTCTATAACGACAACAAAAATGGTCGCTGGGGTCGCAACAACATTGGCGGTGGTAACGACTCGCCTGTAACCCGTGAGGAAAAGCAGACCTACTATAAGGAGTGGGGCGAGATTATGGATGCGCTCAGCTTCTTCCCTTCTATTGGCGTATGGGTGCCGTTCAACGAGGCGTGGGCTCAGTTTGACACCGAGGCTGTAACCGAGTGGACAGCGCAGAAAGACCCTACACGCCTTATCAATGCTGCAAGTGGCGGTAACTTGCGTCTTTGTGGCGATATATTGGATATCCACAACTACCCTGCTCCGTCAATGCCTTTCCACCACTCCGACTTTGTCGTTGTCTTGGGCGAGTATGGCGGTATTGGCTACCCTATGAAGGATCACCTCTGGTGGAACAAGCGCAACTGGGGCTACATCCAGTTCAACAACACCGACGAGGTTACGGCTGAGTATGTCAAGTATGCCAACCAGCTCAAGCAGTTTGTGCCTCAGGGTATGGCTGCGGCAATCTACACCCAGACCACCGATGTTGAGGGCGAGGTTAATGGTTTTGTTACTTACGATCGCAAGGTTGTCAAGATGAACAAGAACAAGGTTAACGCCGTGAACACTCAGATTATCAATATGTTAAACGAGCAATAAAGAGTATAGACTATGAAACCGATATTCATTGCAGGCCCTTGTGTGATTGAGAGCGCCGAGGTGCTTGATACAGTAGCAGAGCGCATAAGCGATATAAACAACCGCTTAGGCGTTGAGATTATCTTCAAGGCGTCGTTTGACAAAGCCAACCGCACCTCTATCAGCTCCTACCGTGGCGTAGGCATTGATAAGGGTATGCAGATGCTCTCCGATGTAAAGAGCAAGTGGGGTTTACGCCTTCTTACC
>JAFNYE010000170.1 GCA_017383345.1 Alistipes sp.
AATTTGTCGTCAAAATAGTGCAAATACGACGCTCGGCGAAATTGAACACGATGGGCTGTACTAAGCGTACTGCCCATTGTGGGCATATTTCGTTAGCGGAAGTAGTTGTGCTGTTTTCACAACAAATTCACGACAAAATTACATTCGTGCTATAGGCCTCCTCATAGGCTGCCCCACCTGCTCATTATAGTAACGCTGCGACTTAAGGAGGTTACGAGATTGGAGCACCATAGTTTTGGTTTCGGAGAGGATGTTAAGGTAGAGCATACCTGCCTTAGAGTTTGACTCTCCCTCGCGGATACGGACAAGCTCAAGTTTTGTAAGTTCGGCAATGCGTGTAAAGAGAGCATCGCGCATATCGAGAACTTGGTCAATATCGTTAAAGTTATTGTTTGAGAGCATAAAGAGGATGCGCTTATAGATGATATCCACATCGCTATTAACGCCTACCAAATCTTCAGTTTGGATACGACTAAGACCCTCGTGGTTGTTGTCGATATGTTCAAACGATGGGCGGGTGATATGCACCAACGACTTGGTCATCTCATTGAGGTAATCTACAACCTGCACATAGTAGAGAGAGAGGTTAAGGTCGCTATCGTATGTTCTACGCAAAGTTGAAGCGATGGAGTACTTGAGGTTGTGTATGCTGTTATACATCTCACTTGCTTCAGCCATAAGGTCTTTCAGTGAGCGACGATCCTCCTTCATCAGCGCGATAAGGGTACGGTTATAGATGCGTGTAGATTTGGTTACAGTGTTATCTACCAGCGCCATAACGGTCTGAGCCACATTATCATCGGGACTGAGGGTAACGGTCTGCACGCTATCTTTTGGATCATCCTTCTTCTTAGAGGACTTGATGTTGCTATGGATAAGCATATACATACAGAGTGCTGTAAGGATACCGAATGCTATCCAACCGCCCCACATAAGCAGAGCGCCAACAGCCAATGCGATAAGGAAACCACCGATAGCGGTAACGAACCAACCCATAATAACGGTCATAACGCCTGTGATGCGATATACGGCGCTCTCACGACCCCACGCACGGTCTGCCAATGACGAACCCATAGCCACCATAAAGCATACATAGGTAGTCGAGAGCGGCAACTTGAGCGAGGTAGCCAAAGCGATAAGCAGCGCCGAGGTAGTGAGGTTAACAGTCGCACGAATCATATCGTATGGTGCGCCGCTATGCTCAATATCTGCCCACTCGAAGCGTGTAGCGACAAACTTCTTGGTGCGCTCAGGGGTTATGCGGTCAAAGAAGCGCACTATATTTATAGTACCGCGCACGAGCGTACGCGAGAAGAGCGATGAAGAGTGCTGCGGCTGAGCATCGTCACCCTGCGCTGAGAGAGAGAGCTCGGTCTCGGAGACCTTCATAGCCTTGCTTGATGTCCAGAGGGTGACAATCATAATAAGTCCCGCAGCGAGGATATAGAGGAAGTTAGCCTTATTAGACTCGAGCAACGCGGACATCATTAACGACTCGTTTATACCATCTGCGCCCTTAGCGATAGCAAAGGCGTCAAAGCCTGCAATTGGCACACCGATAAAGTTAACAAGGTCATTACCCGCAAAAGCGAGCGCCAACGCGAATGTGCCGGCAAGGATGTTGATGCGCAAGATATTAATCTTGAAGAGCTGCAGGAAGAATAGTATCAACGAGCAGGCTACCCAGCAGATAAAGAGCGCCAAAAGCAGATTGTCGTTTATCCAACCGATAAAAGCACTATCGTGAAGTACATTCTTAAGACCCTTGAACAGAGCAAAATAGACAATAGAGGTAAGTGATGCACCGCACCAAAGAGCGCCCATACGGCGTAACATCTTGACATAGCGGAAGGAGAATATCACGCGCGAGATATACATCAATATAGTACCACAGACGAATGCCAACACCACCGAGAGCAAAATTGCCGAGACAATACCCATAGCGCGCGAGGTGTTGATAAACTTGCTCAACATAGCGAAGGTTATAGCCTCATCGGTAGCTATCTTATAGAGCGACACAGCCACAGCCGAGCCCAAGAGGCAGAAGATAAGCGAAACGGTTGTAGAGGTAGGCAAGCCTAAGCTGTTATAGAGGTCGAGCAGCACCACATTGGCAATCATTACGCCCACATATAGCAACATAACCTCCTTAAAGGTAAAGAGCGAAGGGTTGAACATACCGCTACGCGCAACCTCCATCATACCGCTTGAGGTCATAGCACCGACAATAATACCCACAGATGCTACGATAAGAATGGTGCGCATCTTGGCAGCCTTAGAACCTATAGCTGAGTTAAGGAAGTTTACGGCATCATTTGTAACGCCCACATAGAGGCCCGAAACCGCGAGAATGGCAAGCACCGCCACTACTGCAATGTATATTTCAATCATAAGATTAGATTTAGTAATATACAAAGATAAGATGTTTTTGTCAAACAGCAAAAGCGCACAACAAAGTTAACGAAAAATTAACATAGACTCAGTTGCTCAACATTCAAAAAAAAATCGGCAGATAGTACTTGGTACTTCCGCCGATAGTTTGAATGAAAGTAGCGCAAAACGCCACCTAAATATTAAAATTTAGCAAGGAGCCAGCGTGGATAATTGGTTGTAATTCCCTTCAGGGTGCCTGCATAGGTTGATATCTGCGACCATTGGCTATCGTTGTCAATGGTAAATACAGACACCTCCATACCTGCATTAAGGTACTCATTGATTTGAGATATAGTGGCACCATATTTCGTAAAATCACGATTATGCCACTTATAACCCCAGTTCTTATATTTAGAAGCCGAGTGGTTACCCATAGCACCAATCTCTACACCTATGGCATTGGTATACTTTGCGCACTCGCTTAGCACCTCAGCATATCCTGTGCAGATAAACTGACAGAAGTTTTGCGCCTCCATTTCGGCAATAATCTCACAAGCACGCTGACACGCCTTAATAGACTCCGCGTGGTGGGCTGTTGGCTTTTCGATAGCCTTAATATCAAGGCAGACCTTTGTGCAGCTACCCTTGACCATTGCAGCGCGGATATAATCCTGAAGCGATGGAACAATCTCGCCATTGGAGAGTCGGCCTGCTGCCTGAATTTCAGCCAGAGTGTGCTCCCACGGATAGAGACCATTGATTTTGCAGTTGCCATCGGCGTGCGCGACAATAATCTGGTTATCCCTAGTCCAATAGATATCGGTCTCAGAGGCATAGCAACCTAAACCCATAGCATACTTGAGCGAAGCGATAGAGTTCTCCGGCACACCACCCTCCTTAGAGCCACCACGGTGGGCAATAACTATATTATTTGCCGGCAGCGGTGCTGACGGTGGCGGAACAAGCGTAGCAGTAGCGAAAGATTGCTTTGAACCATCCTCAGAGCCAAAGGCTGTGACATAAAGGCGATACTCATTGCCATTGCTAAAGTTGAGAGTCGAAGCATCAATGGTCATATCCCCCTTACCCTGCTTTGCACCGAACATCTGCGCAGCCAAAGGGGTGGTTACAAACCACTGCATATATGACTCGTTATTATTGATCAGCTTCATAGCCTGAGCAAACTGAGTCTTATCGAGAAGCAGATAGTGATAACGGACAATCTCCTGAGGCACAGAGACCTTGATACTACCCTTACCGCTTGGAAGCAGATTGACATCAATAGTCGGTTTATTGTTCACAGAAGCAGGCTTAGAGGTGACAATAAGCTCCTTACGATAATATCCATTGCTATTGTGTGAGCCATAGAAAGGCGAGTAGAAGCCTTTGCCCCACTCGCTGTGGCTACCCTCGGCATACTCAGCCAAAAGCAGAACTACAGGCATACCCGCAGTGATAGGCTCATAATGAGAATATGTCACGCCATCCTTGGTAAAGGTGCGATTTTGCTCGTTTATATCGAGGTCAATGCGATCAGTGAAGTAGTTGCCATAGATACGCTCGTCGCGGTTAAGCAACAACTCCTCGCCCGCCTCGCCACCGTTGTGGTTATATGTAGCAAGGTCGGTTACTGCCCACTTAACAACGCTTGTTGACGGCACACTCTTAGGCAGACGCACAAGAGCCTTAATCTCGGTCTGAGTCTTACTTACAACAGTAAACTCCTCCAACATCTTGGTTCTAAACTCTCGGGTAACAACATCGCTCAACTCTCCGGCAGCACTCGTAACGGCAACCCAAAGGGTGTAGTCGGTATTATCTTGCAAATTGCTGATAGTAAAAGTCGTTGCGCCCGACTGACTACACTTACCTACAACACCGTCAGCAAAAATACTCTCGGCATCATAGAGCGCATCAGCGTTGGATGTAACCTTATATGCATAACTCTTGGCTCCTGTTGCGATAATCTTTACCGAAGCCGACTGGTAGCTCTCCACAAGACCCGAAATTTTGACACTCAGAGCCGTTGGTTCAGGAGTAGGCTCATCCCCACCATTATTCTGATCACCACCACAAGAGGTAAACAGCAGGGTGGCAAAGACCAAAAAGGATAGAAACTTCTTCATCTTACTTATCTGTATTACGCTTGATATCCTTAATGCGCAGCTGGGTAGTGACCGAGCCTCGATAGTGATTTTCAACAATCTGGTAGCACACATCCACAGGCTTACCCGAGCGAATCCACTCATAGTGGGTAGGCTGTGAGAAGGCTATGGTCTGTATGGTTGTATTAGGACGGTCAGTCTGGGTCAAATCGACACGCAGATGCTCCGCCTCAGCACCCACCAACTTGGCATCGCCCTTCTCATTGATAACACACTTTGTCGCAAATACCGGAGCGTTATTGCCCGGACCAAACGGCTGGAAGCGGTTAAGTTCACTATGGAAAGAAGGGGTAATATCCGAGAAGAGGAGCATAGAGTCAATCTCGACCTGCGGAATGAGAATCTTAGGGTCTATATTAGCCTCAACATAGTCGTTAAAGCGACGGGTAAACTCCTCAACATTCTCCGGACGCATAGTAAGACCTGCAGCATACATGTGTCCACCGAAGTTTTCGAGCAAATCGGAGCAAGACTCAACAGCCTGATAGAGGTCAAAGCCCGCGATAGAGCGCGCTGAGCCTGTAACAAAGCCATTGCTCTGGGTAAGGACAACCGTAGGGCGGTAGTAGGTTTCAATAAGGCGCGAAGCCACAATACCGACAATACCCTTCATCCACTTAGGATTATAGATAACCGTACTCTTGCGAGCCTTCAACTCAGGGTGCGACTCGATGTAGTCGTGCGCCTCCTGAGTTACCGAGCGGTCAATACTTTTACGGTCTTGATTGAAGCCGTCAATAACACCGCCAAACTTGGTAGCAGCAGCCTCATCACCCTCAACGAGCAACTTCACAGCCGCATAGCCACCCGAAGGGGTGTCGTTCTCATCATACTCATCCATACGCATACGACCCGCAGCATTGATGCGAGGGCCAATCTTAAAGACTATATCGTCGATTGTGATATTCGAGCGATCGAGCTTACAGATGTTGATAATAGAGAGCAGACCCTCGCTTGGTGAAGCATTGAGGCATCGCAAGCCATAGTATGCCAGGATGCGGTTCTCATCAACCAACGGAACGATATCCGAGGCGATACTCACAACAAGAAGGTCTAAAAGCCACACGATATTCTCAAACGGAATAGAGTGCTTTTGAGCATACGCCTGAACGAGCTTAAAGCCCACACCACAACCCGACAACTCGTCGAACGGGTAAGAGCAATCTGTTCGTTTAGGGTCAAGAACAGCTACGGCGTGAGGTATCTCCTCAGCCGGAAGGTGATGGTCGCAGATGATAAAATCTACCCCTTTCTCTTTGGCATAGTCCACTTTTTCGACCGCCTTAATTCCGCAATCGAGGGCAATGATAAGCTTCACACCCTTCTTTGCAGCAATGTCGATACCCTTACGCGAGATACCGTAACCTTCGGTATAGCGGTCAGGAATGTAGAACATCAGGTTGTTATGCCCGATTTGGCGCAAGAACTTGTAAACCAACGCTACCGCTGTCGTTCCGTCAACATCATAGTCGCCATAGACCATAATGCGCTCGTTTCGCTCGATAGCCTGCTCAACACGCTCGACTGCCTTGTCCATATCGGTCATAAGGAACGGGTCGTGCAGGTCGGCAAACTGCGGGTTAAAGAACTTCTCCGCCTTTTCTACTGTGTCTATGCCTCTCTGTACTAATAGGTTGGCAAGCACGGGCGAAATACCGACATGTTTTGGGTGATGAACAGTCAGCAAAAGATACACTTGCAGGGCTTAACAGTGCGAAAGGATTTATTAAGAATCGTTTGGCAAAATCAATTAATCTTCGTAATACACCACAGATTACATTTGTATTAGATCAGTCTATTGAATATGGTATTGCGATGTCAAAGAAAATTGAT
>JAFNYE010000171.1 GCA_017383345.1 Alistipes sp.
GTAGCGGTATATAACCACTACAAGCGCCTTATGGCGGCTCAAAACCAGAGCGCAGATGTTGTAGAGTTGGAGAAGTCAAACATCCTGTTAGTTGGCGCTACAGGTACAGGTAAGACCTTAATTGCCCGCACTATTGCCCGTATGTTGGGCGTGCCGTTTACTATTGTTGACGCCACGGTACTCACTCAAGCCGGCTATGTAGGCGAGGATGTGGAGAGCATTCTCTCGCGCCTATATCAGGCTGCAAACTATAATAAAGAGGCTGCCGAGAAGGGTATCATCTTTATTGACGAGATCGACAAAATCGCTCGCAAGGGCAACAATCCGAGCATCACTCGCGATGTATCGGGCGAGGGTGTACAGCAGGCTCTGCTCAAGATTTTGGAGGGCACGGTTGTCAATGTAGCCCCTGAGGGTGGTAGAAAGCATCCTGAGCAGAAGTTTGTGCAGATTGACACACGAAATATCTTGTTCATCTGCGGTGGCGCTTTTGACGGCATAGAGCAGCGCATAGCTCAGCGCCATAACTCTCACGCCATTGGCTATGGAGCAGACCGAGGCCAGCATATCGAGGAGCAGAACATACTGCAATACATTCAACCTCAGGATGTAAAGAGCTTTGGTCTTATCCCTGAGTTAGTTGGTCGTCTGCCTGTCATTACTGCCCTTGAGCCACTTGATCGCCAGGCTCTGCGCAACATCCTCACTGAGCCTAAGAACGCCATCACACGCCAATATAAGCGTCTTTTGGAGATGGATGGCATAGAGCTGACATTTGAGGACGATGTATTGGACTACATTGTCGAGAAGGCTATCGAGTTCAACCTCGGTGCGCGTGGTTTGCGTTCTATTTGCGAGGCTATCGTAAACGATTTGATGTTTGACGCACCTTCTGCCAACATCAAGAGTTTTACCGTAACCAAGCAGTATGCAGTAGAACGAATTGAGAAGTCAAAGATAGCTCTCGCACCCCAAAGCAACTAAAAAAAATGCACTAAGGTGTTGCTCAACCAAAAAAAATGACTAAATTTGTGTGATAGAATCTAAAACCAAATAATATGACTAACGACATTTTACTCGCTAAAGCTGCCAACAATATTCGCATCCTTGCAGCTTCAATGGTAGAGAAGGCTAAATCGGGTCACCCGGGCGGTGCTATGGGTGGCGCTGACTTTGTCAATGTACTCTTTGCTGAGTTCTTGCGCTACGATCCGGACAATATGCTCTACCCTTACCGTGACCGTTTCTTCCTTGATCCTGGTCATATGTCTCCAATGCTCTACTCAGTGCTTGCACTTGCAGGCCACTACAGCGTAGAGGACCTTCAGCAGTTCCGTCAATGGGGCAGCGTTACTCCTGGTCACCCAGAGGTTGATTTCCTCCGCGGCGTAGAGAACACATCGGGCCCTCTCGGTCAGGGTCACGCTATGGGCTTGGGTGCTGCTATCGCTGAGCGCTTTATGGTTGCTCGTTTTGGCGAGTGGATGGCTCACAAGACATACATTTACATCTCGGACGGCGCCGTTCAGGAGGAGGTTTCTCAGGGCGTTGGTCGTATTGCGGGCAACCTGGGCTTGAGCAACATCATTATGTACTACGACTCAAACAATATTCAGCTCTCAACTAAGGTTGACGAGGTTGATACTGAGGATGTAGCTATGAAATACCGCGCTTGGGGCTGGAATGTTATCGAGATTGACGGCACAAGCATCCCTGAAATCCGCGCAGCGCTTCAGAAGGCAAATGAGCCAACAGATAAGCCGACTATCATCATTGGCACTACCGTTATGGGTCGTGGTGCTGTTACAGCTGAGGGTCAGAGCTTCGAGCACATGGTTTCAACTCACGGTCAGCCACTCTCTGCCGCAGGTGCAGACTTTGCTGCTACCGTAGCAAACCTCGGCGGTAACCCTGAGGAGCCATTTACAATCTTTGAGGATAGCAAGGCTATCTATGAGCAGCGTGCTGAGGCTCTTCGTGCAGAGATGATTGAGCGTAAGAAGGTAGAGGCTGAGTGGCGCAGCGCAAACCCTGCCCTTGCCCACAAGCTCGATATGTTCCTTTCAGGCAAGTTGCCACAGATTGACTATCGCTCAATCGAGATGAAGGCCGATGTTGCTACTCGTGCTGCATCTGCAACTGTGTTGAGCGTATTTGCCGAGAAGGTTGACAATATGATTGTTGCATCTGCCGACCTCTCTAACTCAGACAAGACTGACGGCTTCCTCAAGAAGACTACCGCATTCAAGAAGGGTGACTTCAGTGGCAAGTTCTTCCAGGCTGGTGTTTCAGAGTTTACTATGGCTTGTATTATGAACGGTATGGCTCTGCACGGCGGTGTTATCCCTGCGTGCGGTACATTCTTCGTATTCTCAGACTACATGAAGCCTGTAGTTCGTTTGTCAGCCCTTATGCGTCTGCATGTTATCTATATCTGGACACACGACTCATTCCGCGTAGGCGAGGATGGCCCTACTCATCAGCCTATTGAGCAGGAGGCTCAAATTCGTCTTATGGAGCATCTGCACAACCACCACGGCGAGCGCTCAATGGTAGTTCTTCGTCCGGGTGATGGTGAGGACACTATTGCTGCGTGGAAGATTGCTTTGGAGGAGCAGCGCCCTGTAGCTCTTATTCTCTCACGCCAGAATATCAAGAACCTCCCTACTCTGAGCGCATCGCGTCGTGACGAGGCTATGCAATCAGCTAAGGGTGCTTATATTGTAATGGACTCTGCTAAGCCGAAGGTTGTTATGATTGCTTCGGGCTCAGAGGTTGCAACCCTTGTTGAAGGTGCTGAGTTGCTCAAGAAGGAGGGTATCAATGTGCGCGTAGTTGATGTTCCAAGCGAGGGTCTGTTCCGCGACCAGCCTAAGTCTTACCAGGAGGCTGTTATCCCTTCAGACGCTATTCGCTACGGTATGACCTCCGGTCTGCCTGTAACACTCCTCGGTCTTGTAGGCTCAATGGAGAATATCCACGGTCTTAACCACTTCGGTCACTCTGCCCCTTACAAGGTGCTTGACAAGGAGTTCGGTTACAATGGCGAGACTGTTTACAACGAGGTTATGAAGTTGCTCGGAAAGTAGTCATACAACACATACACAAAAAAGAGGTCTGCAAATGCAGGCCTCTTTTTGTATAAGGAGGAGAAAACAAACAACAAAGGGTCACACCGAAGTGTAACCCTTATAAATTGCCAAATCTAATTTTAACAAAATTACATTGCAGCAGCAGCCTCAGTTGCAACCTCTGCAACTGCCTCTGCAACCTCAGGTGCGCCCCAAGTTGTTGCAACAGATGCGATAAGGAAGGTAGCTGCTACGGTAAGGATAGCGTAAAGCTCTGGGAACGCTGCGAGGATAAGGGTCTTACCCATAACATCGTGACCGTTACCGATAGCTGCGATACCGTTAGCACAAACTTTGCCCTGATAGATAGCAGCAAGAAGGTTTACCATACCAACCAAAAGACCGATACCGAGAACAGCTGCACCCTGAGCAGCAGTAATAGCAGGACCAACGAGTGGATAGAGGTTTGTTACCATAAAGAAACAAACGAAACCATAAAGACCCTGTGAACCTGGGAGCGCTGAAAGCACCATATAGCTACCGAAAGCGCCACCATTCTTCTTCATTGCGCCTACTGCAGCCTGACCACAGATTGCTGTACCAATTGCAGATGCGATACCTGCCAAACCTACCATAAGCGCAACGCCTACATAGGCCATAATAATTGCTGAATTTGCCATAATTTTAATTGTTTTTTTGTGATTAATTATTGTTACTATTTGTATTACTCGTTTTTAAGAGGCTCAAATGCGCGTGTACCCATTTCAAAGCCTGCATTTTTGAAGAACTCCACAAAGGTCAAACGCATTGGATGTACGAATGACGAAATGGTGGACATAAAGAGGTTGATACCGTGACCAATAAGCAGGATAACAGATGCGCCGACAATTTGGAACAGCGTGCCAACAGTAAAATGCTCGATGCCTGCATCGAGGCCTGTAAGACCCATAGCAAGGCTGTTGAACACCAGCGCAAGCACACCACCGGAGAGTCCGATAGCGAACAGACGGATATACGAGAGCAAATCTGAAAGCAGTCCTGTTATATTATTATAGGTATCCCACAAACCGATACCGAAGTTGGCAAAGATATTGAAGCTCGGCTTATTGAGCAACAACATCAGCACAAGCGCCACGCCCACGGTTGTCATATATGCCACCGACGAGAAGCCGTACCACTCGATACCTACCATACCTGCAACGCCTGCCAAGCAAGAGCTGAAGATAAGCAGGAACCAGCCAATAGAGCCCAAAGCGTTCTTTATGCCGTAGGTTACGGTTGTCATAACGATGTTGATAGCCATACCGAAGAGTATCTGGAAGATACCGATGCCGAGCGATGCATAGAAGAACTGATTTTGGAAATCAAGGAACTTGAAATCCTCAAACATCGGAGCATCCGATATGGTCATACCGAAGAATGAGTTTGCAGCAAAGCCAAACGCCACACTCGCAACACCACAAACGGTTGAGAAGAGAGCCGCCTGACGCAACTTCTTACCACCCTTGAGCAGCAAAGCGATACCAGCCGCCAAAATCACAGAGCCATAACCCGCATCGCAAAGACATATTGCGAAGAAGAGCATATAGAATGGTGCAAAGAAAGGCGTAAGGTCTATAGTGCCATACTTTGGCAGAGCGTACATATTACCCACCAGCTCAAAGATACGCGCATAGCGGTTATTCTTCAATTTGACCGGCGTATTATCCTCAGGAGTTGGATTGCTCTTGATATAGACAGTATTTGGCGAAGCGTCAAGCAAAGCGTCAACCTTTGCGGCATTAGCCTGCTCTGCCCAACCCTCAAGAACCAAAAGCATACCCTCAGCCTGCTTGTCGGCAGATGCGCTGATGCGGACATTCTCCAACTCTCGCTTAAGAGCCGACAACTCAGCCGCAACAACATCGCGGTGTGCAGCGCAAGCAACAATAGTCTGCTCCGCCTCATCAATCTGAGCCTGAGCCTGAGCTACAGCAGCTGTGAGCTGCTTAAGACTCATTGTTGGAGCCTTAAGTTCCTGCGCATCAATATCCAGCTGCTCGCTACCATCGCCGATGATAACAAAGCGAGCCTGAGAGTCAGCGTCACTAATAAGCGAGTGTGTAAACTGCTCGCCCCACTCTGCCACCTCCTTATTATAGGTGCTGGTAGAGGTTACGAAGTAGCGAACAACGATACCCGCCTGAGCCAAAGCTGCGAGTTTCTCAACATCGAAGTCGCCCCACGGGGTCCACTCCTCAACGCTCTTCTCAAGGCGTGCAATCTCGCTCTTAGCTGCTGCGATTACGCTCTGAGCCTCAGCATAGGTAGCAAAAACCTTATCGGCATCAACCTTGACCGCCGTAGTGGCATCCTGAGCCACAGCGTCAAAAGCTGCCAAAGCCTTAGTGCGTGCCTCGATATCAAGAAGTAGGTTACGATCCGACTCGCTTGGCTCCCAACCCGAAGTGGTGATATCGACCATACCTGTCTGACGCAACGACTCGATAAATCGGTCACGCTCAGGGGCAAATAGCACGATATCGTATTTCATCATCTTAACTATCATACTGCTCTGCCCTCCTCGGCAGCGGCCTGCTGTTGCTGGCGTGTCTTAACAATCTTCTGTGCCGACTTACTGAGGTTCTCCTCGTCCTCCATAAATCGTTTAATTTTGCGTATGGCATCCTCATATCCGGGTATCTGCACCTTTTCATAGAGGTTTACCTTTTGAGTAGTCTTGCGGCGCGCGTAGTCTAACAACTCCATCTGGCGGTTATAGACCTCGAACTGTATGCCCAAAGTTGCGATCTTCTTGAGCAGATTGAGGCCATCACTATACCACGCAGGGGAGCAAAAGAGGTCAAACGACTTCTCATCGAAGATGACCTGGCCCAACAATGGGATACGAACGCCCGCGATTTTCTGTGTCGAAAGCTCGACATCCGAAATCTTGAGCAGGGTACAATCAAACTCGCCCCACAGCGCAACCATATACTCGTACTGACCGATAAGGTCATCGAGCTGACGACGGAAGGCCGCGGCAGAGTCCTTCGCTCGCTTTACCTCAAGGCGCAGAGCCGACTCCTTACTCTTAATGGTAGGGAGAGCCTTCTGGCGCATCTTGAGCTGCTTACCAAGCTCGCCAAGCGAAGTCTTATTATATTGAAATTTGATTGCCATCAGTTATTATGCTTTCCAATATTTAGCAATGAGTTCAGCCTTAATTGCAACCTCCTCCTTAGAGAAGTACTTACCAAACAGACCCCAAGCGGTATCAAGCATCTCGGTAATATCGATATTTACATCGATAGCCAAAAGCTTCTCTGAGTAGTCGTGAGCAAACTTGAGTGCGCGCTCGTCGTAATCAGAGAGGTCGAAACCGTTCTCGAGCTTAGTCTTTGCATTTGCAGCATCAGCATACAGACGCACGCAGGCATTCATTACCTGAGGGTGGTCCTCGCGGGTCTTCTTACCGATAACCAACTGCTTGAGTCGTGAAAGTGAACGGAATGGGTCGATAATAACCTTACCTGTATCAGAGTCATTACGCAAGAAGAGCTGACCCTCGGTGATATAACCGGTGTTGTCCGGAATAGCGTGGGTAATATCGCCACCTGAGAGGGTTGTCACTGCGATAATGGTAATTGAACCGCCATTTGGAAGCTGCACCGCCTTCTCGTAAATCTTTGCGAGGTCAGAGTAGAGCGAACCTGGCATAGAGTCCTTAGACGGGATCTGGTCCATACGGTTGGATACGATAGCGAGCGCATCGGCATAGAGGGTCATATCGGTCAAAAGCACCAACACCTTCTCACCCTTATCTACAGCGAAGTACTCCGCAGCAGTAAGCGCCATATCTGGCACAAGAAGACGCTCAACAGGAGGGTTCTCGGTTGTATTAACGAACGATACGATACGGTCCAAAGCACCTGCATTCTCGAACACCTGCTTAAAGTAGAGGAAGTCGTCATTGGTAAGACCCATACCGCCGAGGATAATCTTGTCAGCCTTAGCACGGAGTGCCACATTTGCCATAACGGCGTTATAAGGCTGGTCAGGGTCTGCAAAGAACGGAATCTTCTGACCTGTTACGATGGTGTTGTTGAGGTCGATACCTGCGATACCTGTAGCGATAAGCTCTGATGGCTGAAGACGCTTGAATGGGTTTACAGTAGGGCCACCAATCTCGCGAGCCTCACCCTCAAGCTGCTCACCACCCTCAAGTGGCTCACCATAAGCATTGAAGAAGCGGCCTGCAAGGTTATCGGAAACCTTCAACTTTGGTGGCTCACCGTGGAATACCACCTCGGAGTTAGTTGCAAGACCCTCGGTGCCTGCAAATACCTGAAGGGTGACATTGTCGCCCATAATCTTTACTACCTGCGCCAATTTACCGCCTACGGTAGCAAGCTCGTCATTACCTACGCCTGTAGCACGGAGGGTTACAGTCGCCTTGGTAATATTGTCGATTTTTGTATATACTTTTTGAAATGCTCGTGTTGTCATAGTATCAAATTATTTTGCAGAGGCAACATACTCCTCGATTTGCTTTTGATAGTCGTAGAATTTCTCGCTCTGCCACTCAGAGTAGTTCATCTGGCGGAAGAGGTTGATAAGGCCCTTGAAGAACTTAGAGCAAGCCTCGAAGTCAACAAAGTCGAAGTCGTAGTCGCAGATGTCGAGTACCATCTTATACATAAGCTGCTGACGCTCCATAGGACAGTTTGCATCAATATCGTCAAACGCATCCTGCTGAAGCACTACGAAGTCGATAAGCTCGCTCTTCCAGAAACGCTCGTGGTAATCTACAGGTACGCCGTCATCACCGAGAATGTTAATCTGGTCGTTAGCCTCCTTACCACGCTGAACGATGGTCTTACCCTTACGCACGAGTGAAACCCAGCCCTTCTCAATCTTCTCACCTAAGTACTCCTCAACCTCAGGGTACTCAAGATACTTCGAGTAAGACTCAAGTGGGTCAATTGCAGGGTAACGCTTAGAGTCCGCACGACCCTGAGAGAGCGCATAGAAACAACGAGCAGCCTTCTTGGTTGACTCAGTCACAGGCTCCTTAAGGTTACCACCCGCAGGAGATACGGTACCGAGGAAGGTAACCGAACCGGTCTGACCATTAGTCAACTTTA
>JAFNYE010000172.1 GCA_017383345.1 Alistipes sp.
GCGGGCAATTAAGGTCTTACCTGTACCTGTAGCGCCAACTAACAGGATGTTTGACTTCTCCAACTCTACAACATCTGCGCTCTGGTTTTGAGCCGCCATAAGGCGCTTGTAGTGGTTATATACCGCTACGGCAATAGTGCGCTTTGCGTGGTGCTGACCGATGACATATTGGTCAAGACGCTCCTTAATCTGCTGAGGCTTGAGTATCTTGTCGGCAGTTATTGCAGAGGTGTCGGCTTTAGGGCTTTGCTTCTTCTCAATCAATTCACTATTAACAAGCGAGTTGTAGCCTACCTCTATGCACTCATCGCAAATGGTTGCACCCTCTCCGCCTTGAAACAGAACCTTGACGCTATCTCTGCTTCTGCCGCAGAAGGAGCAGTGGTTGTCGTGTGTATTAGCCTTTTTGCTATTTTTTGCCATAATTATCGTTTTGTTACAACAGTGTCGATAAGACCATACTCCTTTGCCTCTGCTGCTGAGAGCCAATGGTCACGGTCAGCGTCGCGCTCGATTGTGGCCATATCTTTGCCTGTGTGGTGGGAAAGAATGGTGTAGAGTTCATTCTTTACGCGCATAATTTCGCGAGCGGTAATCTCTATATCTGACGCCTGACCCTGTGCACCACCGAGTGGCTGATGAATCATCACGCGAGAGTGTGGCAGTGCGCTACGCTTGCCCGCAGTACCGGCTGCAAGCAGAACGGCACCCATAGAGGCTGCAAGACCTGTGCAGATAGTCGAAACATTGCACTCAACAAGTTGCATTGTGTCATAAATGCCTAAGCCGGCAGAGACAACACCACCTGGGGAGTTGATATACATACGGATATCCTTCTTTGGGTCGGTTGACTCAAGGAAGAGAATTTGCGCTTGAATGATGTTGGCAATATCGTTGTCGATAGCGGTGCCGAGGAAGAGAATTCTATCCATCATCAAACGGCTGAATACATCCATCTGGGTTACATTGAGCTGTCGCTCCTCCAAAATGGTGGGGTTGATGTATGAGTAATAGTCGTAGAGTGTTGTCGATGTTATACCGCAATGTTTTACGGCGTATTTGTCAAATTCTTTCATAGTGTGTGAGGTTTTATGGTAAATTAGACGAAAAAGACCCTGCAAGGATGGTTTAACCTCGCAGAGTCTTGTAGCCTGTGTTGGTATATTACAAGTTGCGAGCCAACTCAGCGAACTCGTCAGCCGAAACAGCCTTCTCAGTAACCTTTACCTTAGCGCGGATTGAAGCGATAACCTTCTGCTCGTAGAGCTTCTCGTAGATATGAGACTTCTGATCCTTGTTCTCGAGAATATTCTTAGCGAAGTTGTCAATCATATCCTGTGGAGCGTTAGGCATACCGTACTGAGCAAACTGCATAGCAGCCAAATCCTTAGCCTCAGCAGTAGCCTCCTCCTCGGTTACATTGATATTCTCAGCGGTGATAATCTGGCGCTGGATGAAGTTCCAAGAGAACATCTTGATAAAGCCGTCAAAGTCCTTCTCGATATCCTCCATAGTAAACTTACCCTCGTTGATGGTGTAGAGCCAACGCTTGAGGAACTCGGTAGGCATTGCGAGGTTTGCCTTCTCAATCATAAAGTTACGAACGGTAGCACCGAACATATAGTCGCACTCACGAAGGGTCTCCTTCTCAATCTGAGCGTCGATATAAGCGTCAAGACCTGCCTTGTCGGTAATCTCACCCTCAGGGAAAGCGGTCTTGAAGAACTCCTCGTTAAGCTCAGGGTTAGCGAACTGGCGAATCATTGTGATCTCCAACTCAAACTCAGGGTTGATACCCTCAAGCTCCTCCTCCTTAACATGGAGCATAGCAGCGCGCTGTGCTGGGGTAGAGTACATCTCGTTGATGTTGATGGTGGTCTTGTAACCAACCTTCTTGCCAATCCACGGCTTACGCTCCTCCTCGGTCATAGAGATAAGGCCTACATAAGCATCCTCAACGCGAAGATCGCCATTGTCGAGGGTTACGGTCAAAGCCTCGTCCTTCTTAACCTTGTCAACCTCTACCAACTTGCCGAAACGACGGAGGTAGTTGTCAAGGAAGTTGTTGTGCATCTCCTTGCTAATCTTGATCTTGTGGTAGGTAAGCTTATCCTTAGCAGAGAGGGTAACATCGTACTTTGGAGCCTCGCCAATCTCGAAAACAAACTCAAACTCGGTGTTGTTGTCAAAGTCAAACGCGCCCTGCTCCTCTGCAGGAATAACATCGCCGATGTAGTCGATGTTCTCCTTCTGGAGGTACTCGAAAACGCTGTTTGAAGCGATGCGGTATGACTGCTCAGCAACAGCGCCCTTGCCGTACATCTTGCGGATGATACCCATAGGCACCATACCTGGGCGGAAGCCAGGAATGTTAGCCTTGCGCTTGTAGTCGTGCAACATCTTGTCAACAGCCTCCTTGTAGTCAGCCTCGCCAACTACAACCTTGAGCAGCGAAACGCCCTGCTCCTTTTGTACTCTTGTAATTTCCATAGTCTTATATTGTAATTATTCGTTTTACCGTTTTTGTGCTTTTATTGGTTCAAAAGCAAACTTTTCAGCTTGCAAAGATACAAATTTTTTTCGGATATTACACAACTTCAGCCAATATTTCGTACCTTTGCATTATATGAGAGTTATATTTTACATACTTATAGTGGCCTCAATGGTTGTCTCGTGCGGTAATAGGAGAGTCAAAAGCTCCTCTGCGCGCACGATAACTTATGCTCAAGTGGCAGATTTTGAGGTGGTTAATGTGTTGGAGCACCAGCGTGACGCATATACTCAGGGTTTGCAATTTGTCGATGGCGTTATGTGGGAGGGTACGGGCGAGTATGGCTCGTCGCGTCTGCAATACACCGATATGGCTACGGGTAAGAGTTGTGTTGTAGCTAAATTGCCTAATGACCACTTTGGCGAGGGTATAACCCTGCTTGGCGATAAGATATATCAGCTCACTTGGCAAAACCATATTATGCACATATACGACCGTACTACATATCGCAAACTCGCAACCAAAACCTATAAGGGTGAGGGTTGGGGTCTTACCACCGACGGGCAGATGCTCTATATGAGTGACGGAACACCCGATATTCGCGTTCTCGACCCCGCTACACTTGAGGTTAAGCGCCGTATAGCTGTCACTTGTAATGGCGAGTCACTGCCTTATCTGAACGAACTTGAGTGGATTGAGGGCAAGATTTGGGCCAATGTCTATACGCTTGACCAGATCGTTGTTATCAACCCTGAGAGTGGCGTTGTAGAGAAGATTGTTAATCTTAGGGGTTTGCTGCCACAAAGCGAGGTTACAGCGACAACAGATGTGCTTAACGGCATAGCCTATGACGAGGAGAACAAGCGTATATTTGTGACAGGAAAAAATTGGAGTAAAATGTTTGAAATAAGAGTGTTATGACGCCTATTCAGTTTCGCAGACATATTCATTGTCACCCGGAACTCTCTTTTGTTGAGTATCAAACGGCTCAATTTATAGAGTCGGCTTTGGCTCAAGAGGGTATCTCTTGCTGCCGCGTGGCAGAGACGGGTGTGCTGGCAAAAATCGAGGGTCGTGGCGATAAGAGTCGCGCTATAGTGCTTCGCGCCGATATTGATGCTTTGCCTATCGTTGAGGCTACGGGCTTGGAGTATGCATCTGAGAATGAGGGTGTTATGCACGCTTGTGGTCATGATATGCACGCGGCAATTCTCTTCGGTGCTTTGCAGCGACTCAATGCCGAATGCGACTTTGAGGGGACAATTTTTGGACTCTTTCAGCCAGGTGAAGAGTGCAATCCTGGTGGTGCGAGCAAAGTGCTTGCAGAGCATCCTTTTGAGGGTTACAATGTAGTTGCTGTCCTTGGAAATCATACCGACAGTACCCTTGAGGTGGGGCAAATAGGTCTTTGTGCGGGCCCGTTTATGGCATCAAACGACGAGATAAGGCTCTATGTTCGTGGTCGTGGTGGACACGGTGCTATGCGTGATAAAATTGATGATACGGTGGCTGCTGCTGCAAATATAGTGGCGAAATTAAATCTGCTAAATAGCCCCGATTTGGTGCTCTCTATCGGTAAAGTTGAGGCGCAGGGTGCAACCAATATCATCCCTGACCTTGTATATATGGAGGGCACAATGCGCACCTTTGACCAAAAGCTGCGAGAGAACACTTGGGCTCAGATAGCCTCAGTCGCGGCCGATGTGGATGCCCATTTCGGTACAACGACTCAGGTTGATATCAGCCAC
>JAFNYE010000173.1 GCA_017383345.1 Alistipes sp.
CAAATACGGGCATAATAGTAGTCGGCAACTAACTGCGAGCCGTTCATCATCCACAACGACAACTCTCCAAGTGGGTACTGGAGCAACAACATAACCACTCCGAGCACCGCCGACACCGCCACAGCGCGCACAAGCATAGCGGTGGTGGTCACAAAGTCACCTGCACCAAAGGCTTGAGCCGTCAACCCACTTGTACCCATACGGATAAACGAGCAGTTCCAATAAATAAAGTTAAATATCGACACTCCGATAGCTAATGCTCCGATTGTTGTAGCGCTGTCACCCGTATGACCGGCAATGGCTGTTGAGAAGATACCCATCAGCGGAACGGTTATACTTGAGATGATATTTGGTATAGCAATTCTAAAAATCTCTCTATTCATATCGCAAAAATAGGTAAAATTTGGAAAATCAAGACAAAATTTATAATTTTGTAGATATCAAATTATACACTTATGAAAAAGATATTACTTTCTATCATTTGCCTCACATCGCTTTTGATTTCTTGCGAGAAGGAGCAGAACACAGAGCAACCTAAAACAGTATGGTTTGAGGCAAAGGAGTACACACTGCCTGCAGCTGGTGGCGACATTATTATCCCTGTAAACTCCACAGGCGTAGATTATGCCTCTATAAGATACACCTTTGCTGATGCGTGGAACTTTAACGATCAGGGCAATATGGTACCTCGCGAGGGTTGGATTGAGATTGAGGTTATACCGTCATACCCCGCATCACGCGACCTTATGACCGGCCGTTCGGGTATCAAACTTACCGTTGAGCCAAATAGAGGTACATCAAATCGCACGGCTTGGCTATTGGTTGGTAGCTATACTGAGATGGCAAGCGTTGTACTCAATCAGCCATCTTCCAATGTAAAATCGGACAAATAGTTTTGAAGCGGCTAAGTAAGAATTACTCAATCAGGCTCAATTCTAAATTAAAGAGATTTATTTATAGATTTTAGACATCTTGCTATCAAAATTTTAACTACCTTTGCGCCCAATATTAAAGGTTAAAAGGATAAGTTTTACTATTATGGCAAAATTCAACACCGAAAACAGTTCGACACTATCGCGTTTTGCAAAAGACAAGCGAGTGCGCACAGCCGCTCCAAAGGAGCGTTCAGAGCGTTCAGAGCGCAACTTCTCACGACCAAAACGCGCATCATATAATCCGCACTTTACCGAGGAGAACCGCCTCAAGGAGGAGTACACACAGTCTGATCGTCCTGCACGCCCGACTCGTTCAACCCGTCCGGCACGCCCAGAGGCAAAGCCTTATGGCAAGCGCACAGACTCTAAACCATTCGAGAAACGCACTGAGGGCGGCTTTAAGGGTAAGAGCGGTAACAACTCCCGCAAGCCTTTTGGCAAGAGCGAGGGTGGCTTCAAAGGTAAGCCTCGCACACAGGAGCGCAAGAGCTATCCTAAGTTCAACCCTAACAAGCAGACCGGTGAGGTGCGTCTTAACCGCTTTGTGGCTCAGTCGGGCATCTGCTCTCGTCGCGAGGCGGATGAACTGATTGCAGCAGGCCTTGTAAGTGTAAATGGCGTAATTGTTACCGAGCTTGGAACAAAGGTTATGCCTGGTGACGAGGTTAAGTTCAATGGCGAGAAAATTCAGGGAGAGCACAAAGTATATCTTATCTTGAACAAGCCTAAGGGCTATGTTACAACCATTGAGGACGACCACGCAGCCAAAACCGTAATGGAGCTTGTTGCAGGAGCTTGTACCGAGCGTATCTACCCTGTAGGTCGTTTGGACAAGAACTCCCTCGGACTGTTGCTTTTCACTAACGATGGCGACATTACCCGTACACTGACACACCCATCGCTTAAGAAGAAGAAAATTTACGAGGTAGCACTTGACAAGCCTCTTACACGCGCAGACTTTGACACTCTTGCCGAGGGCGTTGACCTTGAGGACGGTACTGCATATTTCGATGAGATTTCGTGGCTCAAGGATGACAAGAAGTCTGTAGGTGTTGAGATACACTCCGGTCGCAACCGTATTGTGCGCCGTATGTTCGAGCATTTGGGCTATCAAGTTACAAAGCTTGACCGTGTATATTACGCAGGACTTACAAAGAAGAACCTCAAGCGCGGTCAGTGGCGTTTCCTTACCGTTGACGAGGTTAACAGACTCAAATCAGGAAGATACGAATAGCAAACAACCCAACCCAAAATGGAGAAAATAAGACTCAATGACCGCACTTTTAAGGTAATGATTCCTGCCGCCGAGATTGATAAGGCTGTAGAGTGTGTTGCCCAGAAGCTCAATAACGATTATGCAGATGCACAGAGACCTCCAATCTTTGTAGGTGTGCTTTGTGGAGCATTTGTATTCTTGTCAGACTTGGTGCGCAAGGTCAACTTCACAAACGAGATTACCTTTATTCAGGTTTCATCATATCAGGGGACACAATCAACAGGCAATGTGCAGCAGAAGTTGGGTATCGACTTCGATATTACCGACCGCGACATTATCCTTGTTGAGGACATTGTCGAGACCGGACATAGTATTGAGCATATGATTGAGTACATTCAGACTCTTAATCCTAAGAGTATTGAGGTATGTACCCTATTCTACAAGCCTGAAAAGCATCTCTACAAGCGCGAAATAAAGTATGTAGCTATGGAGATTGGTAACGAGTTTATCGTTGGCTACGGTCTTGATTATGACCAGGTTGGTCGCAATTTGAAAGATATCTATGTCGTCGATAATCAATAACGACATACTCCAAGGAGGCGCACTACTGCCACTTGTGGAGGACTTCTACACCATTCAGGGCGAAGGCTTCCACACGGGCAAACCTGCCTATTTCATTCGCTTGGGCGGATGTGATGTAGGTTGCAAATGGTGCGATGCAAAATATACTTGGAACCCTAAGTTATACCCTCCTACAAATATAGAGGTAGTTGTTGAGCGTGCTGTTGCCTGCAAAGCCCAATCTATTGTTATTACAGGTGGCGAGCCACTGCTCTACCCTCTTGAGTGCCTCACTGAGCAACTCAAGGCTCGCGGACTGCAAATTTTTCTTGAGACATCGGGTTCACACCCATTTAGCGGCACATTCGATTGGGTGTGCCTATCCCCAAAGCGCAAGCAAGCGCCGTTGGAGGAGGCATACGGAAAGGCCGACGAGTTAAAGGTTATCATTGAGACCGATGAGGACTTTGAGTGGGCGGAGCAGAACGCAGCTAAGGTGGGCGAAAAGTGTCTGCTCTATCTTCAGCCCGAGTGGAGCCAATCGGAGAAGATGATTGGTGCAATTGTAGAGTATGCCAAGAACAACCCTAAGTGGAGCATTTCAATCCAGAGTCATAAATTTATGCACATTCCATAATGGCAAAATTTGGTAAAGTAAAGCAGTTTTTCACTCATATATCTAAGGATGCGTCGCGATTGTTCTGGGGCATCCTTTTCGGTGTTGTTACCGCCTTTACCATTATTGTCATTGGCAAATCTATTATATCAGTTGTTCGCTCGCAAATAGAGATTTACCGTCTCAACCGCCAAAAAAGAGCCCTCATTGAGCAAATTGAGCAGGATAGCACCACTATCCATCGCTTGCAATACGACGACTATTTTGAACAATATGCCCGCGAACGCTACAATCTCCAACAAAAGGGCGAAAAGGTCTATATCTTAGAATAATAGCCTAACAACGCAGTTGCGCAAATCAAAAACTTGAGCTGTTAATTATTTTCGAAAAAATCGCTTAAAAGTTTCAAGGATATCGACAGCGAACGACAACCTAAAGGTTAATGCCAAGACGATATATACAGCCACGCCCGAAAAAATCTGCACAACAAAACGGGTAAAAATAGAGAAATTGGTTGTATAGAGACCAACTACCTCAACGGATGCAAACATTAGAGCCGTAAGTGCTGCAACAGGCATTAGGGTTTTAGCCATACGCCACAGCGATATTTGAGCAAAGCGTAGTGAAGCCAGGAGGTTTACAGCAAACTCTGTTGCCGACATAGCCACAAGACCCCAGGCAACTGCCATTGTTGAGTGAGGGATAGTAGCTACGAGTATAATTGTCATTATTGCCTTCTTAACAACCTCAAGGCGCAGAATAATCCTTCCGTCACCCGCAACCTTCAGCACATTGTAAGCAATCATAGAGAGCGGATAGAACAACCCCGTAAGCGAGAGTACCTTAAAATATGGCACCGTAGGCATCCACCTTGCGCCTAACAGCAGCGCAAACATATCATCAGCAACAGCAACCATTCCCACCATTACGGGGAACATAACCGCAGCAGTTATAGCCATAACGCGACAATAACTATCTGCAAACTTTTGGGCATTGTCCTTAATATTAGAGAGTGCAGGATAGGTAACACTTTGGAACGACTGAACAGCAGATGTAACGGGTAGATCCTTGAGTTTTTGTGCCTGATTGAAGTAGCCTAATGTATCTGCCGAGTACATTTTTCCTACAAAGAGTTGCGCAATATTATTATATAGGTATGAGATAACATCAGTACCCATAAGTCTGAGCGAAAAGCCACTCATCGCATTCAACGCCTTTATATCAAACCGACCCTCACAGCGCCAATTACCACGCCACCAGAGCAGTATCGCTTTGGTTGTCATCTGGGCTAAACGCTGACCCACAAGACTCCAAACGCCAAAGTTATTGAGGGCCATAACAATAGCCACACCACCCGCCACAGCCGAGCAGGCAAAATTTATGCGCGAGAGTTCGGCGAAACGAAAGGTGCGTGCAAAGATTGTATTTTGTATTACACAGAGCGCCGCAAGTGGCAATAGCAGCATAAACACCGGTGCAATACGACTTATAACAGGCAGATTATAATATGCAGCAATTAGCGGACTGATAGCCACCAATAGCACATACAATACAAGAGAGACAACGATGTTAAAGACAAACACCGATTTATAGTCGTCAGCCGTTGGCTCGCTTTTACGGATAAGAGTCTGCGAAAAACCGCTATCAACAAATACTACCGAAAGGGCTGTAAAGAATGTAAGAATAGCAAGCACTCCGAAATCCTGGGGCATAAGCAGTCGCGCTACAACAATGCTGACAACCATCTGAAGCAACATCGAGCCAACCTTCTCGGCTACGCTCCACGCCACACCAGACGCCACCTTATCTCTGAGTTGCTCAGCCATAGATTACTACTCCAAGTGTAGCTTAAGAGCCTCGACGCCCAAGCGGTATGAGTTCAGACCAAAACCAACAACCGAACCGATTGCCACCGAACCGATAAGGGTGGTATGGCGGAACTCTTCGCGGGCAGCGATGTTGGAGATATGAATTTCGACGACCGGAGTATCAATGGCCGCAATAGCGTCACGGATAACAACCGATGTGTGAGTATATCCACCCGCATTGAGCAGCACACCGTCATAATAACCCTCGGCACGATGCAGTGCATCGACAATCTCGCCCTCAATATTGGTCTGATGATAGTCAATGGTATGATCCGAATATATTTGCTGCAAGCGAGGAATGAAAGTATCAAAACTCTCACAACCATAGACGCCCTTGTCTCGTTTCCCCTGTAAATTGAGGTTTGCTCCGTTCAGAATTAGTATCTTCATAGTTATTGGTATTGGCTTGGAGTAATTACCCCTATAAAAACTGAAAAATTGTTTTAGGCGAGTATTTACAGTACTGCGATTAAGCCGAGCGCTCGGCAAAATTGTCCGCGATGGGCAGTACTGATGTACCGCCCATTGCGAGCAACTTTTGATAACGGCAGTAAATACCGTATAAAACTATTTTGCCAGTAAGCAGGCCAAAGCAATCGAATACTTCTTCGACGCTGCCGAATCACCTCTCGATGTAAGAACGCAAGGGACTTTTGCACCCATAACGATTGCGGCGATTTCACCACCTGCAAGGTGAGACACCGACTTAAAGAAGACATTACCCGACTCAATATTTGGGAACAGGAGCGCATCTACATCGCCTGCGATAGCTGAACCCTTAACCTTCTTATGGTCTGCAACCTCCTTAAAGAGGGCAACATCGAGCGAGAGTGGACCGTCAACGATAACATTGCCGAGCTGGCCACGATCTGCCATCTTTGCAAGCATAGCGCCCTCGATAGATGATACAGATGCTGGGAGAACCTGCTCAGATGGAGCTACACAACCAATCTTTGGAGTATCTACACCCAATGCTATTGCCACCTGACGGAGGTAGTCAATCTGCTTCTGCTTCTGCTTAATATCGGGCTGAAGAATAATAGCGATATCGGAAGCAAGGAGGAGTTTGTGATAACCTGCCCACTCAAATACTGACACATGGCTCAATACACCCTTTGGAGGGCAGAGATTGAGTTCCTTGTCGAGGATAGCGCGCATATACTTATCGGTTGGGAGCATACCCTTCATAAGCACATCTGCCTCGCCTGTAGCTACAGCGGTTGCAGCGAGTTTTGCAGCCTTAACATCGCTCTTCTCGTCGATGATTTGGAATACAGAGCTATCAATATTGAGCTCTTTGCACACCTGCTCAATAACAATACGGTCACCATAGAGAATAGGGTCAACCAAGCCCTCGTTATATGCGTCATACACAGCCTCGATGGTATGCGAGTCCTGACCATAAGCGACTGCAAGGCGTCTTCTACCACGCGCCTGAGCAGCCTCTACTATTTCTTGTAAATGTTTCATATCTAATTACTTTACTAAGTTATAAGTATCTGTTGCAATAACCAACTCCTCGTTTGTTGCGATAACTGCAACCTTAACTTTTGAGTTGTCGGTAGAGATGATAGTATCACTACCACGGGTTACACGATTTACGGCATCGTTAATCTCAACGCCCATGAACTCCAGGCCTGAGCAAGCACCATCGCGCAACTCCCAAGAGTTTTCGCCAACGCCACCTGTGAAGATAACCAAATCGACACCTCCCATAAGGGCTGCATATTTACCGATATATTGCTTCACACGGCCGTAGTAGATATCGCGGGCGATAATTGCACGCTCGTTGCCGGCTTCATAAGCAGCGTCAATATCTCGCATATCGCTTGATACACCAGAAAGGCCCTCAACACCTGAGCGCTTGTTTATCAATGTATTGATATCTGCAAGATTCATACCCTCTTTCTCTGCAATAAAGAGCAGAGCCGACGGGTCAACATCACCACAACGGGTTCCCATTACAAGACCGTCAACAGGACTAAAGCCCATAGATGTACATACACTCTTGCCATTCTGGATAGCTGTTACAGAGGCACCGTTACCGATGTGGCAGGTAATAATCTTAGAGTTTCCAAGCTCAAGACCGGCCAAAGCTGCACCAACCTGAGCAACAAACTTGTGGCTTGTGCCGTGGAAGCCGTAGCGACGCACGCGATACTTCTCATAGCACTCATAAGGCAGTGCGTAGAGATAGTTTACAGGCTCGATAGTCTGGTGGAAAGATGTATCAAATACAGCCACCTGCTTAACCTCAGGCAATACCTTCTCAATAGAGAGGATACCCTCAAGGTTTGCCGGGTTGTGAAGTGGAGCGATGTCAAAGAGTGAACGAATTTTCTGCTTAACATCGTCATTTACGATGCAACTGCTTGCAAAGAACTCGCCACCGTGAGCCACACGATGACCTACAGCCTTAACCTCGTCAAGAGATGAGATAACGCCGTGAGTAGGATTTGTCAATGCATCAAGTACAAGGCGGATACCTGTTGTATGGTCCGCGATAGGCTGATGAAGGTGAAAGACCTCCTTACCTACAGGCTTATGGGTCAAGTCGCCCTCAGGCAAACCGATACGCTCAACAAGGCCCTTTGCCAACAAATTGTGAGTGTTGTCGCAGATGTCGATAACCTGATATTTAATCGACGAGCTGCCGCAATTCAAAACTAAAATAACCATTTGGAGTGTTCTATAAATTGTTAAATTATTATTTGCTCATACGAACTCTAATAGTTCCTATTAGACTTCAAACCACAAAGGTAGTAATTTTTGATTAAAAATACTACCATATTGCGCCCTAAATATAAAGAATGCCGTTCAGTATCTACCCGAACGGCAACTTTTTTACTTGGAGATATCGCCCATATCAAACTTAAAGCCCACACCCTTGTGAGTAACAATAGCCTGGTCGCCCAACTTTCGCCTCAGACGACGGATATGCACATCAAGAGTGCGATCTCCGACAATAACTTCACCGCCCCAGATACGGGAGAAAATCTCCTCACGAGTAAACACTTTATCTGGCTCGGAAAGTAATAGGCTAAGCAGTTCAAACTCTTTGCGTGGCAAGGCAATCTCACCCTGCGGAGTAATAACCGAGCGCCTTATGTGGTCAATTGAAATTTGAGACTCAGGCTCAGGTTTAAGACGCTTCATAATGGCATTGACACGACTACACAACACCCTCATACTCACAGGCTTAGTGATATAGTCATCTGCTCCGGCATTATAGCTATCCAATTGACATTGCTCCTCCTGAACAGCCGACAGAAAGACCACCATTGTATGTTGTAATTCAGGAGTATTACGCACCGCCTGACAAGTTTGATGGCCGTCCATTATAGGCATCATCATATCGAGCAAAATAAGGTGTGGGCGAACCTCCATAGCCACCTTTAACGCCTCTGCGCCATTGCTTGCCGTAAATATCTGATACCCCTCGCGACGAAGATTATAGCTTATAAATTCGCGGATATCATCCTCGTCATCGACAATAAGAATTCGTTGTGCCATTAAAACTCAACTTTCGGTGCAACATCTGCCCCCTGCTGCGATGCAAAAAACTCCTTTTTCGAGAAGCCGAACATAGAAGCAACTAAATTTGACGGGAAGCCGACAATGCGCTTATTATAACTCTTAACAACATCGTTATATCGCTGACGCTCGACAGAGATACGGTTTTCTGTACCCTCAAGCTGAGCCTGCAACTCGAGGAAGTTCTGATTTGCCTTGAGGTCAGGATAGTTCTCTGCTACAGCAATAAGACGACCCAAAGCCGAAGTAACCTGACTTTGCGCCTCGGAGTACTGAGCAAACTGTTCTGCGGTCATATTATCACCATCAACAACCACAGATGTAGCTGCAGCACGCGCCTCAACAACACCCTGAAGAGTCTGACTCTCGTGGGCTGCATAACCTTTAACCGTATTGACAAGGTTTGGAATAAGGTCTGCACGACGCTGATAAGCAGTCTCAACATTAGCCCAAGCACCGGCGACATCCTGCGTAGCGGTAGCAAGAGCATTGTAAGTTACAACGGTGTAACCAACGATAAGCGCAACAACTGCGCCAACAATCAAAAGAGTTCCTTTTTTCATAATCTATCTAAATTAATTTTAATTAAAATCTACTACCGGCACCGCCGCCACCAAAACTACCACCGCCAAAGCCGCCTCCGAAGCTTCCGCCACCAAAGCCACCACGACCACCGCCACTAACGACAACTGTTGGCTTATGTATCGTCTCACGCTTAAGGTAAGCGTAGCCACAATTTGAACAGAGATAGCTATGTTCAACCACATCCTTAACGACTGAGGATGAAATGATGTTTGTACTCTTGCGACGCAAGTGGTGCTGACCACATTTTGGACAACGACGACTCATCCACTCCGCCACAAATGCCACAACAATAATCAGTACTGCCAGAAGCACAAAAACGCCCATAAATACAAAGAACTCTTCATCTGTAAGTTCTTCGCTCTCAAGCACTTCAGCATCATCTGAAAGCAACTTTGCCACAGCAGCAACACCCTCTACCATACCTGCGTCATAATCGCCTTTAGCCAGGTGCTCAACCATATACCGTTGCTGGATACGCTTACAAACAGCATCAGGCAAAACCGCCTCAAGACCATAGCCGGTAACAAAGCGAATTTCGCGCTTTTCAACGACCAAAATCACACCCAAGCCGTTATCCGATTTTCTGCCACCAACACCCCACTCCGAGAACAGGTCATAGGCAAAGCTAAAGATATCATCGCTCTCAATATCCTCAACAACCACAACGGCTATTTGAGCCTTACCCGCAGTGTGGAGCGAATCACAAGCCTTGTCAATAGCCATAACGGCACTTTCCGATAGAATTTTGTCGGGATTAGAGGTGTAGCGCGAGGCGTCGAGAAGCTGGACATTAGGTATCTGATCAACCCTATATCTTGCCGCCTCGAGAGTAAAAATAGCGCCCCAAAGGCAGAGTATTAATACAATTAATCGCTTCATAGTTGGTAAATTGACTCACAAATATACAATTTTTTCTCAAAATGTTAATAAAATAGGGATAAATTTGGATTGGTTGTTTTGAATTTTGAATTGGTTTAACTACCTTTGTGCGATACTATTTTCACTAAAAGTGACAACTAAAACTTACTACTTTATGTCAACTACTATTAAATCTACAGAAACTCCCGAGTTGGAGGTAGTCAGCGCTGCTGAGGATATGCTTATTGAAGAGACTGAACAGGGAAATGAAAACCCACAAACGGAACTCTCCACTATTACGGAGGATCAGGAGCAGTTCCAGCAGTCGGTAGATAAACAGTTGGCCGGAAAGAGCAAGTCCGAGATAGTCGATATGCTCGCCCTTATTATCGAGCAGGAGCTGGCAGGCGACATCCGTCTTCAGGTTGAGCAACTCAAGACCGCCTTCTACAAACTTCACCGCGCGCAGGTTGACGCTCAACTCAAAGAGGCTGCCGAGCAGGGTGTAACCATCGAGATTGCTCCCGATGCAGACGAGGCGCGCCTCAAGGAGTTACTTAAGGTCTATCGCGACTACCGCGACAAGGTTGCTGCCGAGAACGAGAAGGTTAAGGAGGAGAACTACGCTAAGAAACTCGAGATAATTGAGAGTCTAAAGGCACTCATTTCAAGCGAGGAGACTCTTAATGTCACCTTCAACCGTTTCCGCGAGTTACAGGCTCGTTGGAAGGAGATTGGTCAGGTTCCACAATCTAAGACAAACGACCTTTGGGAGACATACAACCTACACATTGAGCGCTTCTACGACTTTGTAAAGATTAACAAGGAGTTGCGCGACCTTGACCTAAAGAAAAATTATCAGGCTAAATTAGACTTGTGCGAGGCAGCTGAGGCTCTGGCCGAGCAGGAGAATATCGTTGAGGCTTTCCGCAAGTTGCAGAAATACCACGACCAATGGCGTGAGATTGGTCCTGTTGCTACAGAGCAGAAGGAGGCTATCTGGGAGCGCTTCAAGGCGGCGTCATCTATCATCAACCACCGTCATCAGGAGCATTTTGAGTCTCTCAAGCAGGAGCAACTTGCAAATCTTGAGCGCAAGACCGCTTTGTGCGAGGCTGCGGAGTTGCTTATTGCCAACGCTCCAACATCTCACAAGGAGTGGAACAAAGCCGGCGAAAGCCTTATGGAGTTGCAAAATCAGTGGCGCACTATCGGTTTTGCCCCAAAGAAGGAGAACACAAAGATTTACGACCGTTTCCGCAGTGCGTGCGACCGCTTCTTTGAACTCAAGCACGCATTCTATGCAGAAGTTAAGGACGATATGGAGCGAAACCTCTCTCTCAAGGAGGCTCTTTGCGAGGCTGCAGAGCTTATTCAGGACTCTGAGGAGTGGAAAGAGGCTACCGACAAGTTATTGGAGCTACAGGCCGAGTGGAAGAAGATTGGCACCGTATCGCGCCGTCACGCTGAGGCTGTATGGAACCGTTTCCGCGCAGCTTGTGACCGCTTCTTTGAGCGCAAGAGCGAGCACTTCTCATCTGTAGAGAAGCAATATGAGGATAACCTTTCAAAGAAACTCGCATTGTTAGAGGAGATGGAGAGCGCTGAGGTTAAGAGCTTTGACGCCATTAAGGAGTATCAGCGTCGCTGGAGCGAGATTGGTTATGTACCTATCAAGGCTAAGGATGAAATTCAGAAGCGTTACAAGCAGGCTATTGACAAGATGTTTGCGGTAGTTCGCAGCAGCGGTCGCGAACAGTCTCTCAGTCGCTTCAAGGAGAGAGTAAACTCACTGCGTCAGGATGGCGAGCGTCGTCTGCGCTCGGAGCGCGAGAAGCTCTACAACAGAGTACGCCAATTGGAGCAGGAGGTTGCTACCCTTGAGAACAACATCGGCTTCTTTACGAAGTCTAAGGGCGCCGAGAGTCTTATTGCCGATGTAAATGAAAAGATAGCAAAGACAAAACGCGAGATTGCCGACATTATCGAGAAGATAAAGATGATCGATTGCGGCGAATAATTGTCACTACAGATAACGGCTCAGTCCGTTATCTGTTTGGTTAATGAAGTTATATTTAAAATATATTAAGGTATGAAACTGTCAAAAACAAAGTACATCTTCGTTACAGGAGGTGTTGCATCATCACTGGGTAAAGGTATTATCTCTTCATCCCTTGCACGACTTTTACAAGCTCGTGGATATGTTACCACCATTCAGAAGTTTGACCCCTATATCAATGTTGACCCAAGCACACTCAACCCTTATGAGCACGGCGAGTGCTATGTTACCGACGATGGTACAGAGGCAGACCTTGACTTAGGTCACTATGAGCGATTTACATCAATTGCTACATCAAACAAGAACACCGTTACCACAGGTAAGATTTACAAGACTGTCATCGAGAAGGAGCGTCGTGGTGACTACTTGGGTAAGACCGTTCAGGTAATACCTCACATTACCGATGAGATTAAGCGTCGCATTCAGCTCAATGGTCAGACTAAACAGTTTGATATCATCATTACCGAGATTGGCGGTACTGTTGGCGATATTGAGTCGTTGCCATTTATCGAGTCTGTACGCCAGCTCCGCAACTCTTTGGGCTACCAAAACACCGCATTGGTACACCTTGCGTGGGTACCGTATCTTGCAGCTTCAGGCGAGGTTAAGACAAAACCTACACAGCACTCTGTAAAGGCGTTGTTGGAGAACGGTTTGCAGCCTGATGTATTGGTATTGCGTGCCGAGAACCCGCTTGAGACATCTATCAAGCGTAAGATTGCCCTCTTCTGCAATGTTATGCCTGAGGCAGTTATCGAGTCAGTCGATATGCCTACAATTTACGAGGTTCCTTTACGCCTGTTTGAGCAGAAGATGGATATTGTAGTTATGCAGCGCCTGGGTCTGCCAACTGAGGACTCCGAGTCAGATCTTACAGCTTGGAGAGCATTTGTTGACAAGGTTAAAAACCCTACAAAGAGTGTTGAGGTTGCCCTTGTTGGTAAATACACCGAGCTGCCTGATGCATACAAATCTATCAACGAGTCATTCATCCACGCAGGTGCTATGAACGATAGCAAGGTTAAGGTGCGTTATGTTAAGGCTGAGAAGGTTAACGACCAGAGCGCAGCCGAGTTGTTTGAGGGTGTTTCGGGCATCTTTGTTGCTCCGGGCACAGGCAGCCGTGGCGTTGATGGCAAGATTGCCGCAGTAAAATACGCTCGCGAGAACAAGATTCCATTCTTCGGTATCGGCTTGGGTATGCACTGCGCTATTGTAGAGTTCGCGCGCAATGTTCTCGGTTATACCGACGCAGCGTCTGCCGAGCTTGACGCTACCACTACCCACCCTGTTGTCAGCCTTATGGAGGAGAGCAAAGCCGAGAAGGGCGACATTCGTCGTATTGGTGGCTATGTATGCACCCTTGACCCTGCATCTAAGGCAGCAAAGGCATACGGCATAACTTCAGTTATGGAGCGCCATAGCAACCGCTATGAGTTTAACACCGACTACCGCGAGACCTTTGAGCAGGCCGGTATGAAGTGCGTGGGTATCAACCCTGAGACCTCGCTCGTAGAGGTTATGGAGCTGGAGTCTCACCCGTGGTTTATCGCTACTCAGTATCACCCTGAGTACAAGAGTACTGTTGAGCATCCTGCACCACTATTTGTAAGCTTCATTGGTGCAGCATTGGAGTATAATAATAAGAAAGGTAACTAATAATGGAAAGCAACAACACAAACAAACAATCAATAATAGGTTTTATAATTATCGGCGTTATCTTCTTCGCCTATATGTTGTATAACAACTATCAGATGGAGAAGTACAACGAGCAACTCGCCCTTGAGCAGAATGTAGAGAGTGTTGCAACCCAGATGTCGGAGCAGATTGCCTCAGAGCAAAATGCAACAGCACAAGCAGAGGTTAATAACCCACAAGTAGCACAAGTAGAGGTTAACCCTCTTATTATCGACGGTGCTGAGGCTGAGCAGATAGTTGTTGAAAACGACTATTTGGCACTCACATTTTCTACTCTGGGAGGTCAGATTGTTGACGCCACACTCAAGCAACACACAAAGTATGCTCCAAAAGAGGAGCGTAATGAGTTAGTTAAACTCTTTGACCCACTTAGCGCAAACTTTGACATATCATTCTTTGTAAAGGAGGAGCTGAAGAATGTAAAAGTTGAGACTATCAACCACATTTTCACACCTCAGCCAATTGAGAAACTCGAGGGCAAGCAGATTGTCACTTTCCGCCTTCCATTCCGCGGTGGCGAGTCATTAGACTTTGTCTATACTATCTTTGACAACAAAGATGAGGTTACCGACTATATGGTCAACTTTGACATCCGCTTCAACTCACTTGCTCCGATTATGGCAAACCAATCATCAATCGGCATTGAGTGGAGCAACCGCAGCTTCCAGAACGAACGCAGCTACAAGAACGAGAATATGTACACCTCGCTCTATTACCACCACCCTAACCAGACAGGCATTGAGGATTTGGGTATCTCGGAGGGTAACAAGAGCAAGAACATTTCATCGTCTGTAGATTGGGTTGCTTTCAAGCAGCAGTACTTTACCTCGGCAATTATCCCTCAGAGCGTAGATTTCACATACGCTGATGTTGCATACCAGACCGTACCTGCAAAGAGTGGTTTTATCAAGGAGTACTCACTTGAAGCAGCTCTGCCTTACAATCCGCAAACCGAGCAGTACAACATAAGTTTCTACTTGGGTCCAAACAAGTTCCCTGTACTCAAGAAACTGACAGACAAGGACGGCAACCCTCTCTCACTTGAGCGCATCATCCCATTAGGTTGGATATTCTCTACTTATGTGAGCCGTTGGGTTGTAATTCCGCTCTTCACCTTCCTCAGCAAGTACATTGAGAGCTTCGGACTTATCATCCTCATTCTCACACTGCTTATTAAGCTTATCATCTCGCCTCTTACATACAAGAGCTACCTCTCTACTGCAAAGATGCGAGCTATTCGCCCAGAGTTGGAGGCTATCAACGCAAAGTACCCTCGTCAGGAGGATGCAATGAAGAAGCAGCAGGCTACTATGGAGCTCTACAACAAGGCGGGTATCAGCCCTATGAGCGGCTGTCTGCCAATGCTTATCCAGATGCCTATCCTCATTGCGATGTTCCGCTTCTTCCCTGCATCTATCGAGTTGCGCGGTAAGTCATTCCTTTGGAGCGATGACCTCTCTTCATACGACAGCATTGTTGATTTGCCATTCAACATACCATTCTATGGCGACCATATTTCACTCTTCTGCTTGCTGATGACCGTAGTAATGTTTGCATACTCATATATGAACTACAAGCAGACAGCAACATCGCAGCCTCAAATGCCGGGTATGAAGTTTATGACGGTATATATGATGCCAATGATGCTTCTATTCTGGTTCAACGATTACTCAAGTGGTCTTTGCTACTACTACCTGCTCTCAAACATCATCACAATGATTATGATGTTGGGTATTCGTTACCTTGTAGATGATGATAAGGTGCGCGCATCTATCAACACCAAGATGGCAAACACAAAGGGTAAAAAGTCGCGTTTCCAGCAGCGTTACGAAGAACTTATGCGTCAGCAGGAGTTGGCTGCTAAACAGGGCAAAAGATAGCAATGAGATTTGCTCAGTCAATATCAAACGATGAAGTTGCAGCATTAGAGGCTGTGCAGTTTACAGGAGAGATTTGCGTGGTAAACACCCCGCAATCTCTCACTGAGGCTTGCAAGCACCTTGCCAAGCAAAGCATCATCGGCTTTGACACCGAGACCCGCCCCTCCTTTACGGCAGGAGTAACAAATAAGGTGGCGCTGCTCCAACTCTACGGTGGTGGCAAATGCTTCCTTATACGCCTTAATCGCGTGCAGATGACAAAGCAGTTGACCGACATTCTCCACAACCCTAAAATTGCCAAAATAGGCGCTGCCGTAAAGAATGACATTGTAGGACTGAACAAACTCCGTCACTTTACAGCAGGGGGATTTATAGACCTTCAGGATATTGTCGGCAAATATGGCATTGAAGACAAGAGCCTTCGTAAAATATCGGGCATAGTCTTAGGCAAAAAGGTATCAAAGGCGCAACGATTAAGCAACTGGGAGGCAAAGGTGCTAACAGCACAACAACAGATTTACGCCGCCACAGATGCGTGGGTTTGCGTCGAAATTTACCAAAAACTTTTGGCAGAGTAAACCGCTCTATAATCAACACAATAAAAGCCGAGCACAATGTGTACTCGGCTTTAATTTTCTTATGTCAGATGACTATAAATAACCCTCGTTAACGAGCCACTCACGCACCTTTACCCAATCAACATAAGGGCGAACTGATGTCTGCGAGGTAGTCAACGGAACACCCAAAGCAGCGTCATCAATATAGAGGTCAGCATAGACCTTTGGCGATGCGGTCCACGACTTCTGCTCGGGGTTAGAGTTGATACCAAAGAGCGGAATATCGTTCTTCTTAAACCACTGAACCGCCTCTTTCTCTAACTTACCGCTTCGCATCGTATGCAACACAAGGCGGTAACCCGCATCGGCCAGCTCCTTGAGTACAGGAACTGCGCCGATGTCGCTACCCATATATGGATAGTCGTGCGTTACGCAAGTGCCATCAAAATCTATTGCGATAACAGGCTGTGCCATAACTACTTAGACAATTTACGCTTATTAACCCACTTTCTGAAGCCCAAGAAACTGAGGAACTTCTCCCAACGGGTATATACAAACTCATCATCATCGGTGCTGGTATATGTATATGAGTAACCGTAACGATGATTGCGCTCAGATGCACCATTGAGGATAATACACATATTGCGGAGCTTATTGTAGCGATAGAGGTTGTCAATATCAGGGAGCTGACGACGGTCAAGCAGACCCTCGCGGACAACATATATACTAAGGTCTGCAATGCGGCTTGCGATAAGGGCATCAGCAATAACCAATGCAGGAACGCTATCAATAATTATATAGTCGTACAACTCGCGACACTCAGCAATAAGCTCATCGAGGCGATTTGAGAGCAACTGCTCAGCAGGGTTTGGCGGTTGCAAACCGGCATAGATGCAGTCAAAGTTCTCGTGCAAATCGCTCTTAGAGATGATATCGGTAACCTTTACACTATGGTCGCTCATATACTTAGAGATACCAATAGGATTATTGCGCTGACCCAAGTGCTTACTCAATGTACGACGGCGCAAATCGAGGTCGATGAGCAGCACCTTATTACCTGAGAAAGCGTATGTCATAGCCAAGTTGGTCGAAACGAAGGTCTTACCGGCGTGCTCGTTTGAAGAGGTGATAAGGAACACCTTCTGATCGCCCGAAGTATTCATAAAGCCCATATTGGTACGCAAGATACGGAACGCCTCAGAGATATTATCGCGACCATTCTCACGAACTGCCACACCACGAGCGCTCTTCTTGCCTGAGAACACAGGAATATCGCCTAAGTAAGGCACTTTGGTATATTTCTCTATATCCTGACGGCTACGAACTGTAGTATCGAGGATTTCGCGCATATAAAGGATTGCAAATGGAACTGCACAACCCAAGATAAGCATAACCAACATCACAAAGCTCTTACGCGGAGCAATTGGACGGTTTGGACCAAAGGCAGAGTCGATAATGCGGGCTGTGTTCTCGGTAATAGCCAATGAGATAGCATTCTCCTCACGCTTATTGAGCAGGTAGAGGTACAACTCCTCCTTAATGCGCTGCTGACGAGCAATAGTGAGGTACTCCTGCTCCTGAAGAGGCACGCTGCTAATACGCGCATCGGTCTTGCCCTTCTCGCGACGGAGGTTCTTGAGTTGGATATCAAGTTGTGCGATATTAGAGTCGAGAGATGCCAAAATAGCGTTCTTCATAGCAACGCGGTTGGAATTGAGCTGCTGAATAACAGGGTTATTAACCGAACCATTCTGCATCAACTTCTCACGACGCAGAAGCAGATCATTATAATCAGCAATATGCTTAGCCAAAGAGGTTGCATTAGCGCTATTACCAAATCCTGTAGCCGGCACAAGGCTGAACTCCTTCTGTGGATCGTTAAGATACTCCTTGATGAACTTGGACATCTCAAGCTGACTCTCTACGCTCAGTACATCAGAGCGCAGCTTGGTTGAAACAGTAAGGTTGGTCTCTGTTTCAGCCTGAATATCGACCATACTGTTGCGAGTCTTGAAGGTCTTAATGTCGCTATCTACAGCGCCCAACTCCTTACTGATGATTGCAAGACGGACATCGATAAAGTCGGCCGTTGCCTCAGCAACCTGCTGTTTGTCATTAACCGCATCCTCGTTATAGACATCAATGAGGGTATTAATAACATCCTCTGCACGCTTTGCCACTATGTCATTGAGCGAGATATTGATGATTGAAGACATCTTATTTGCCACCGATGACTTCATAGCAGTACGATAGCGGGTAGCTACAATCTCCTTAGTGTTCTTTGTAACAGCGATAGTCTTACCTATATACTTCTCATCCATATAGAGTGAGCGGGTAATTACAATCTCGCCCGATGGAGTCATAATGGCGGTGTCGTATGGCGCTGTAACCTCGAAATCATCAGTATCCTCCTCAGGAGCATCTGCAGGGCGCTGACGGGCAAAATCGTGAATAAAGACCTTATCCTCAAACAAATCTACCTTGAAGGCGCAGTTCTCCGTACCACTATCATTAACGAAAGTTACCTCAATTGGGCTACGACGATACAAATCGACAGTACGCAAACCTGAGCGAGTACGATACGAGGTGGTAAGACCCAAACGCTCCACTACCTCAACCATAAGGCGGCGAGCCTGAAGCACAAACAACTCGTTATCGACATTGCGACGGGTTGAAAGACCCGCAATCTCGCTAAATGCAGCCATCTCGTTAGCACCACTACCCTTACGGCTATCCTTAACCATAATAGTTGCGTTACGCTGATATACAGGCGAGCTCTTCATTATATAGAGAACGCCAATACCCAAGAATAGCGCAACCGAGATAACAAACCAATACCACTTCTTCAGCACCATTTCAACCATATCCTGAAAGCTGAAGGCCTGAATCTCATTTACATTGTCTGAATGTATAATAGAGTCGTTATTCTGAAACTGTTCCATAACAATTACTTAATTTTGAGAATAGTTACAATAAGAGATGCTGCTGAAATAAGGGTACTTACGATAGAGATAACCAAGTTACGGTTCTGGTTAATCTCACCCGATGCAGCACGCTGTTTCTTTGGCTGAACATATACCACATCACCCTGCTGAAGATAGTATGCAGGCGAAGAGAAGCAACCTGTATCGAGAAGATTGACAACATAAGTCTTTGTCTGACCCTGCTCCTTACGCACAACCGTTACATTCTCACGATTACCGTATATAGTCATATCGCCCGCCATAGCAAGAGCCTCAAGCAGAGTAATCTGATCGCGGGTAACATCAAACTGACCGGCACGAGTAACCTCACCCATAACGAATATCTTCATATCGGCAAACTGAATATTTACAGCTGCGTCAGAGATATAACCGCCGGCAACAATGCGCTTGCTAATCTCCTCTGCCAACTCAGTACGAGTCATACCAAGGCTCGGAACATTGCCGATAATAGGCATATAGAGGTTACCTTGAGCATCGACAGTACGCACCTGAAGTCCACTTGTGCTACTGATGTTGGTCTGACCCAGAGGGTTGCTTGACAACGAGTTGTAAGATGTCATCACATTAAATGGTGCAGCCAGCTCAGGGTCTTTACTTGTAACCACGACATAGAGACGGTCGAGAGACTTGATACGAATTTGCTGGTCGGCCGCTACCGACACAGCAGCGTTGTCCTTCACATCCTGAATATAGGCTGTACGCTGAATTGCATTACAGCTACTCAAGAGAGCAACAACAATTGCCAGAGTAAGTACTTTGATAATTTTCATTATAATGTAGTTTTAATTATTACAAACACGCGCTGCGCATACACATATACGCAAAGACGGACAAAGATAGCAAATAATGTTGAAATTACGAACTATTGTCTTGAAACTTTTCACAAAAATGCTCTTTTTAACCTCCAGTCTAACAATAATTTTCAAATACCGTATTATTTACTATCTTTGCACATTCAATTTTTGCACAATGAAACATCCAGAATGGAGTTACAGCTCAGTGCTGTACGAAATGAACATACGCCAACTAACAAAACAAGGCACCATTAGCGCCGCAACAGAGTTTTTACCAAAACTCAAGGGGTTGGGAGTAGGCATAATTTGGCTTATGCCTATATATCCTATCGGTTTAGAGGAGCGCAAAGGCTCATTAGGTTCATACTACTCCGTTGCGGACTATTGCCAAGTTAACCCAGATATGGGCACAAAGGTCGATTTGGACACCTTTGTCCAGACTGCCCACAAGTTGGGAATGAAGGTTATTCTCGACTGGGTTGCCAACCACACCGCCCGCGACGCAAAGTGGTTGACTGAAAAACCTGCCGATTGGTATTGCCGCGAGGCTGACGGCAGCGCCAAAGTACCGTGGGACTGGACCGACACCGCGCAACTTAATTACGCCAACCGCGATGTTTGGCAGGGTCAAATCGACGCTATGAGATATTGGGTCGAAAATCACGACATCGACGGATTTAGATGCGATATGGCGATGCTCGTTCCAATCGAGTTCTGGCAGGTGGCGCGTTTCAGCCTTCAAAGCGTCAAATCAGACATTTTTCTACTTGCCGAAGCCGAGGAGGACAATCTATTCCAAAACGCCTTCAACGCCTGCTATTCGTGGCGATTACACCACGCAATGTGCGATGTAGCTCAAGGCAAAACACGCGTCTATACTCTGCGCGAAGTGATACACTCCGACATCCGCCGTTTCCCCAAATGGTCAATGCGAATGACATTCACCTCCAACCACGACGAAAACTCCTGGTCCGGCAGTGAATTCAGCCGTTTCGGCGCTGCATTAGAGCCTATGGCGGCTTTGACATTCATTTTACCGAATGCACTACCACTGATTTACACAGGTCAGGAGTATGGATACGACCACTCGTTTGCATTTTTTGAGAGTGACCCATTGCCAGAATTTGAGAATAACAAATTCACCGAATTCTACTCTAAAATGTGCCGCATATACAAAGCACATACCGCGCTACGCTCGGCTGATATGGGTGGCTCATTTATAGAAATAAACAACAATGCGCCTGACTGTCTTATGACTTTTGTGCGTGAAAATGAACAGGATAGAGTTGTTGTTATAGCAAATCTCTCACCATACACCGTCTTTGGAGATTTCCACACGGGCATATATGCCGGCGAGTACACTGACGCCCTTTCAGGCAACAAAACCACCCTATACGAACATATGTGGGGCGACATTGCTCCGTGGAGTTATAAGATACTCATCAAAGAGTAATCGCAAGGCAGAAGGATTAACTTTCTGCCTTTTTTTATTAAATAATAAAAAGATTGTCGTTTATGCTTTATATTTCAAAGTTTATTTGCTAACTTTGCGCGACTAATTAATTAAAATAAGGTATCTAAATGAAAATAGCACTTGCTCAACTTAACTACACCATAGGTGACATCGACGGTAACACCGCTAAAATCATCGCTGCCGTTGAGCGCGCCAAGTCCGAAGGGGCCGATTTAGTTGTCTTTGCCGAGCAGGCTGTCAGCGGAACTCCCGCATTCGACCTATTGCGCAAAACTACCTTCTTAGAGTTGTGTGAGGAGGCATTGGAGAGCATCGCTCGCCACTGCGACTCCATTGTAGCCATTGTTGGTTCGCCACTTCTCTCTATAGACGGTCCTATGAGCGCCGCTGTTGTTATGCGTGACGGCAAAATCAGCCACTGCATCACCAAGAAGCATATCTCTGCCCGCCGCGAAATGGGCTTTCTCAGTTCCGGTACAGGTATTGAGACCCTCTTTATTGCAGGCGAAAAGGTATCGGTTGTTGTAGGTGACGACTTCCGTCGTGTGCGCAACTTCCCTCGCTCCACTCCGATAGTTATCAATATCAACGCTCGTCGTTATGGCAAGGGAGTACTTTCGCGTCGCTACAAGACCATTCACGATGTTTCGTTTATCCAATCCAAGACCGTAGTCTTTGTCAACCAGGTTGGCGGCTCGGGAGAGATTGTCTATGACGGCACATCGGGCATTATGGACAACAAGGGCAACTTAACCCTTATGATGCGCGACTTTGCAGAGGATTTTGCCATTTACGACACTGACGCCGAGCACGAGCCTTGCGTTCTGCCTGAGGCTCTCTACAGCCACGACCGCACGCCATTCAACTTCCGTGCAGCCGTTATGGGCCTAAGAGACTACTTCCACAAGAATGGCTACTCAAAAGCGTGCGTAGGTCTTTCGGGCGGTATAGACTCTGCCATTGTTGCCTGCATTGCAGCACAAGCTCTGGGTAAAGAGAATGTTCGCGGATTGCTTATGCCATCGCCATTCTCTCCAGACCAATCGGTAGATGACGCAGTAGCTTTGGCGACCCGATTGGGTATTGAGTACAGCGTACTTCCTATTACCGAGGTCTATACATCAATGCTCAACACCCTCAAGCCTGTTATCGGTGGTCGCGACTTTGACCTTACCGAGGAGAATATTCAAGCTCGTATTCGCACCGTTATGCTTATGGCGTTGCAAAACAAGACCGGCTACATTCTTCTCAACTCTTCAAACAAGAGCGAGAACGCACTCGGTCTTTGCACACTCTATGGCGACACAGCGGGCGCATTTAGCGTTACAGGCGACCTCTATAAGAGCGAGATGTACGACCTTGCGCGATATATCAACCGCACATTGGCTGACCCTATTCCAGAGTCTATCATTGAGAAGGAGCCGTCATCGGAGCTTCGACCAAACCAGAAGGATAGCGACATATTGCCTCCATACGAGGTGGTTGACGCCATTCTTAACCGTATGATAGAGTTGGGTCAGCACCGCGAGGAGATTATCAATGCAGGTTTTGACAGCCAGGTGGTGGAGAAAATTCACGGTATGCTTATGAGAAATGAGAAGAAGCGTTACCAATTCCCGCCTGTATTGCGTCTGTCATCTTGCGCCTTCGGCCACGAACGACTAATGCCTCTTATCAACAAGTATGGCGATTAGTACCGTTACACACAGCGGTGTGGTACTCAACACCTTTGGCGATACAGTAACCGTTGCCGTTGAAAGCAGCGAAGCGTGTGGCAGTTGTGCCTCGCGCTCAGCTTGCTCTTTGGGCACTCAGACCAACACCCGCAACATACTCATCACAACACCCGACGCCTCATTGTACCGCGTAGGCGAAAAAGTGATAGTATCTACACGCACTCAAATGGGGCTTTTAGCTGTTGCACTATGCTACGCACTGCCTGCCGTGGTACTTGTAGCCGCTATAATCATAGCACACGAAGTGGGTTTTAGCGATGGAGTCTCGGCTCTGATGGGTCTTTTTTCGGTAGCGATAAGTTACGGCGTACTTTGGCTTAGAAGAAAAAAATTGGCACAAAAAATAAGTTTTACAATACAAAAAGAGTAATGAAGACATTAATTTTCACTATCCTTACTCTCTGCATCATCGGTGTAATTGCAGCTATAGTGCTTTACATCATTGCGCAGAAGTTTAAGGTTGAAGAGGACCCGCGCATCGACGAGACTGAGAAGATGCTGCCGGGTGCAAACTGCGGTGGTTGCGGTTTTCCGGGCTGTCGTGGACTTGCTACCGCGTTGGTAGAGAGTGACGACATCTCGGCACTCTACTGCTCTGTTGGTGGTAACGAATGTATGAGCAAAATTGCCGACTATTTAGGCAAGGCCGCTCCAAAGAAGGAGCCTCAGGTTGCAACTGTTCGTTGCGGTGGCACCTGCGAAAAGCGTCCAAGAACAAACAGCTACGATGGCGCTACATCTTGCGCTATTGCATCGGCTCTCTATGTAGGCGAGACTGGTTGTGCTTACGGCTGTCTGGGCTACGGAGACTGCGTTGTGGCTTGCGCTTTTGACGCCATCCACATCAACCCTCAGACAGGTCTTGCCGAGGTTGATGCAGACAAGTGTACCGCTTGCGGTGCTTGTGTAGCGGCTTGTCCTAAGGGAGTTATTGAGCTTCGCAAGCGTTGGCCTAAGAACCGTGCAATCTATGTATCTTGCGTATCAAAGGACAAAGGCCCTGTAACAATGAAGGCTTGCAAGGCGGGCTGTATTGGTTGCCGCAAGTGCGAGAAGGTCTGCGAATTTGGCGCTATCACTATTGAGAACAACCTTGCATTTATTGACAGCACCAAGTGTCGCCTTTGTCGCAAGTGTGTTGGCGAGTGTCCTACAGGCGCAATCAAGATGATTGGTCTTGCACCATTGGTTAAAAAAGAAGAAGTAAAGGAGGAGAAGTAGCATGAAGACATTTCCAATAGGCGGTGTTCATCCGTCAGACAACAAACAATGGAGCAAAGGCAGCGCAATAGAGATAATGGAGCTGCCAGATGTAGTCAACATCCCCCTTGCTCAACATATCGGTGCTCCCGCTACAGCTATCGTTAAAAAGGGCGACAAAGTTGTTGTAGGTCAGCTAATTGCCGAAGCTACAGGCTTTATGTCGGCAAATATTCACGCACCAATCTCAGGCACAGTTACAGCTGTTGATCTTCAGCCTAATGGTCAGGGGTTGCGCCAGATGATGATTACAATCAAGCGTGAGGATGACATTTGGGACGAGGCTATTGACCGCTCAGAGACTCTTGTTTCCGAGTGCAACCTTGAGCCAAAGGCTATTATCGAGAAGATTAAGGCTGCAGGTATCGTAGGTATGGGTGGCGCCACATTCCCAACCCATGTAAAACTCTCTATCCCTGAGGGCAAGAAGGCTGAGATACTTATCATCAACGGCGTTGAGTGTGAGCCATATCTCACATCTGACTACCGCACAATGCTGGAGCGTGGCGAGCAACTGATCGTTGGTACTCGCATCCTTATGCGTGCCATTGGTGTAACCAACGCAGTTATTGGCGTAGAGGCAAACAAGCCTGATGCAGTAGCACATCTTCAAAAGATTGTTGGCACAGCGACAGACATCAAGGTGCAGATGCTCAAGACACAATATCCGCAAGGTGGTGAGAAGCAGCTTATCGCAGCCGTAACAGGTCGTCAAGTTCCCGCACCTCCTGCGCTACCTATCGATGTCGGCGCAGTTGTTTGTAACGCTTCTACTGCAGTGGCTGTATATGAGGCAGTTCAAAAGAATAAGCCTCTTATTGAGCGCGTAGTAACCGTTACCGGCGCTGCTGTAGCTCAACCTAAGAACCTCCTAACCCGCTTTGGCACCCCTGTCGAGGCACTTATCGCAAAGTGTGGTGGTCTTGCAGAAGGTGATGTTAAGGTTATCAATGGTGGTCCGATGATGGGTCGCGCGTTGTCAAACATCGCTATGCCTGTAATGAAGGGTTGCTCAGGTATCACCATTATGGTTGGTCAGATGGCAAAGCGTGGCGTTGAGAGTCCTTGTATCAAGTGTGCAAAGTGCGTAGAGGCTTGTCCTATGGGTCTTGAGCCTTATCTACTCTCGAAGCAGGCTCGCAAGAAGGCGTGGGATGCAATGGAGGCAAACGACATCACAAGTTGTATTGAGTGCGGTTGCTGCCAGTTTACCTGCCCTGCAAATATTCCATTGCTCGACTTTGTTCGCCTTGGCAAGCAGACCGTTATGGGTATTATCCGCGCAAGAAATATGAAGAAATAAAACGATAAGATATGGCAAATAGATTTTTTGTTTCACCCGCACCTCACGCACATAGCGACTACTCAACCTCGCGCCTTATGGGCGATGTTGTTATCGCCCTATTGCCTGCGTTGGTGGTATCAGTTAGGGTGTTTGGTTGGAGCGTGCTTGCTGTGACCGCGGTCAGCATTGCAAGCTGCGTTCTGCTTGAGTTTTTGGTACAAAAGTACCTTGTTAAGGGCCCTGTAACAGTAAACAACCTCTCGGCTGTGGTTACAGGTCTGCTGTTGGCTATGAACTTGCCGGCAAATATTCCTCTATGGATTGTAGTTATTGGAGCAATTGTCGCTATTGGCGTAGCAAAGATGCCGTTTGGTGGTCTTGGCAAAAATATATTCAACCCTGCTCTTGCAGCGCGTGTATTTTTGCTCATTGCCTACCCTGTGCAGATGACCTCATTCCCAACGCCATCGGTTGAAGGCTTTACCGACGCCTACTCAGGCGCAACAATGCTCGGCGCAGCAAAGGGACACCTTGTTGATTTCGCATCGTTTGATGTAGCGGGTATGTTTACTGGTGCTATCGGCGGCTCATTTGGTGAGGTTTCAGCTTTGGCTCTGCTTTTGGGCTTTGCATACCTACTTATGCGTCGCGTAATCACTTGGCACATTCCTGTAGCGGTGCTTGGTACAATGGCGGTATTTGCAACTATCTTTGCAGGTATCCGATTTGAGGATCCGTCGATGCATCTACTCTTCCCACTCTTCCACCTGCTTGCCGGAGGTGCAATGTTGGGCGCAATCTTTATGGCAACCGACTATGTAACCTCACCTATGACTACAAAGGGTATGGTAATCTACGGTATCGGTATCGGTGCAATTACAATGTGCATCCGTTTGTGGGGTGCTTATCCTGAGGGTATGTCGTTCGCTATTCTTATTATGAACAGCGTTGTGCCACTAATCAATAAGTATGTTAAACCAAAGCGTTTCGGCGCTGTAAAGTAGGAGGAGATATGGAGAGTTCATTGAAAAATATGGTTTTGGTACTCTTTACCATTACCCTTCTCTCATCAGCAGCCGTTGGTGGTGTATATATACTCACAGAGGAGCCTATTCAGAAGGCAAAGGAGGCTGCGGTAAACAACGCGCTTGAGCAGGTACTTCCAGATTTTGATGCAAAAACAAGCGAGACTATCGAGGTAAATTCGCTGCCTATTGTAGTACACACTGCAACTTTCGCAGGCAAGGCTGTAGGTTATGCAGCAGAGTCTATTTCAAAGAATGGATTTGGTGGTACTATTCGCCTTATGGTCGGTTTTGACACAGACGGCTCAATTCTCAACATCAATGTTCTGGAGCAGAAAGAGACTCCGGGTCTTGGAACAAAGATGGCAGACGAGGGCAATGTTTTGCTCTTATCGTTCAAGGATAAGAAGCCAGCCGATATCAATATGACCGTCAAGAAGGATGGTGGCGATATTGACGCTCTTACAGCAGCAACAATCTCTTCACGCGCTTATGCTGAGGCTGTAGCAGTTGCATACGAGGCATTCAAGGTAGCTTGTGGTTGGCAGACAGAGGCTGGCGATGTGGCTACAGGCGCAACAAAACAGGAAGGAGGTAATAATGAGTAACAACAAACTATCCCTCATTTTGAAGGGTATTATCAAGGAGAACCCTACATTCGTTTTGGTGCTGGGTATGTGTCCGACATTGGGTACAACCACAAGCGCTATAAACGGTCTTGGTATGGGCGTGGCAACTATGGCGGTGTTGATTATGTCCAACGCTGTAATTGCAATGATTAAGAACCTTATTCCGGACAAGGTGCGCATCCCTGCATTTATTGTCGTTATCGCATCGTTCGTGACCGTTATCGATATGCTTATGCAGGCATTTGTTCCGTCGCTCTACGCTGCGCTCGGTGTGTTTATCCCGCTTATTGTGGTAAACTGTATCATCTTGGGTCGCGCTGAGGCATTTGCATCAAAGAATGGCATATTGGACTCTGCTCTCGATGGTGTAGGTATCGGTTTGGGCTTCACCCTCTCGCTCACCACCATCGGTGCTGTACGCGAAATATTGGGTAGCGGCTCGATTTTCGGCATTAGCCTCGGCATTGCAGATTATATGCCGCTTGTATTTGTCCTCGCACCTGGTGCATTCCTCGTGCTTGGTTTCTTAATGGTATTGTTTAACAAATATCTGAAGAAGTAATGGAGTATTTCGCAATAATTATCGGTGCGATATTTGTCAACAATGTTGTACTCGCACAGTTCCTCGGTATCTGCCCATTCCTCGGCGTATCATCTAAGGTTGAGACAAGTATGGGTATGGGTGCAGCCGTAACCTTCGTTATGGCGCTCTCATCGGTTGTAGTTTGGCTCATTCAGGAGTATATCCTTATTCCGCTCGGAATTGAGTTTATGCAGACAATCGTCTTTATTCTGGTAATCGCTGCCCTTGTGCAGATGGTTGAGATTGTACTCAAGAAGGTCTCTCCGGCACTCTATCAGGCGCTCGGTATTTTCCTCCCACTTATTACAACCAACTGCGCCGTCTTGGGTGTTGCTCTGCTTATGGTACAGAAGGAGTATGGACTTATTGAGGGTCTTGTATATAGTGTTTCAACCGCTGTCGGTTTTGCAGTAGCCCTCGTCTTGTTCGCCGGTATGCGCGAGCGATTGGAGTTCGAGGAGGTCCCAAAGGCTTTTGAGGGAGTACCTATCGCCCTTATTACAGCAGCTCTGCTCGCTATGGCATTTATGGGCTTCAGTGGTCTTGTATAACTGCCAGAGATAAGAAAAAATATCCGTAGTTTGTTGCTACGGATATTTTTTTGTATATTTACACAAGCAAGTAACCCTAAACCCTACCGCTATGATTGAGAAATATTTGGAACAGTTCAAGACCGCCTACTACAGTAACACATTCTGGTCTATGGGCGATTTGGAGGAGTACCACACATACCATTGCTACGGCAGAGTGGTAAATGATAAATTTACAGGCTTTGGCTGGATAAGGTGGAACATTAGCTTTTCTTCAGCATATTCGCCGCTCTCTCACTTTATGATTGGACACTTTGAGCCAGAGTATAAGTTGGAACGCAACTTAGAGGGCGAAGTACCGACAATCAAAGGGGTAAAATTCATTATCCGCGATGACGATATCGACCAACGCTGGATGGAGACGCATCTGTCTGAAGATATGATTGCCGAGAAAAATGAGGCTGGCAGACTAACCTTTGTCGGACAACATAAAAACGGCGTTCGCCACGGCATCGGCGCAGAGATTGGCGAAAAGGGTAATAACCTAATACAAATCGGTCTTTGGGAAGAGGGCGTACTCAAGTATCGCTTCGATAAAACCGAGTGGATAAAGGTGGAGTAATTGCACTCGGCTATAAAACCAGCGAAGGGTAGTACCGTAAAAGCACTACCCTCACTATATGCACCAATTTGTCGTCAAAATAGTGCAAATACAACGCTGCGATTAAGCCGAACGCAATAGCGGTAGCCACGAAGTGAAAAGGGCGAAGTTTGAAAATGGGAGCTTGCTCACAACTTTTCAAACTCGCACTTTGAAGGTGCTATGCACCGCGACCGATATTGCTGAGGCGTAGCAGAGAAAAGCCTCCAAAGGAGGGTTAACGCTCGGCAAAATCAACTCAACCAACATACCTCTATGCACCCATTTGCCGTCAGAAAGGTATAGATGCAACGCTCGACAAAAAATCCCAACGATGGATAGTACTAAAATGTACAGCCATTGTTGGG
>JAFNYE010000174.1 GCA_017383345.1 Alistipes sp.
GCCGAGCAGGTTGTAGGCGAGGCTTCAAATAAGCTTCCACTCTACTCTTATAACGCAACAGTAGTAGTTGAGGATGGTAAGTTGGTTGCTATTATGAAGCCGCTTGCATCTGTTGTTGAGTTCGAGCTTAAGGCCTCTAAGAGCTGGAATATTGACGCCTTTACTTTGGCTAAGTCGGCTCTTGTTACCGATACATACGCTGTGGCTTCTGGCGTTGTTGTAAATGCTGCAACAGGCGCTCTTGACCTTGCTAACGCAACTTTTGCTAACGAGGTTAGCGTTAAGTTGGGCTCAGCTGTAAATCTTAGCACCGCGCAGAATGTTCAGGCTGTAGTTATGGGTGTTACTCGCTCTGTATCAACAACATCGACTGTTGAGGGTCAGGAGGTTACTACTACAACTCTCTACGCTCCACTCTACCACGGCAAGGCTGTGTTGAAGCTCTATAAGAATGGTCGTGAGAATGCTCGTCGTACTATCTGGGCTGCTTATACTCCAGCTGAAAACGGAGTTAACGAGCGCAAGCACATCTATCAGCCTGTATCTGATGTTTTGAAGGATAAGGTTGCTGACGGTATCTCTACTGCTGAGCAAATGAAGGCTTTTGCTGATGCAGTTAATGGCTCAACCGAGTACTACCCAACAGGCGCTGAGTTCTCAAATGAGGATGGCGTTGTTGAGTTGAAGAATAGCATCGACTTGTCGGTTTATAGCAACTGGATTGCTATCGGTACTAATAATGACGAGTCGCAGATTACTCAGAATAAGTTCGTTGGCGTTTTTGATGGTAAGGGTAACACTATCTCAGGCCTTACTGTTAATCACAATAAAGATGAACATATTTTGGTATATCCAACAGCTGATGGCCTTACTGTTAACTCTATTCAGCATAATGCTGGTCTGTTTGGTGTTGTAGCAAATGGCGGTGCAGTAAAGAACTTGACAGTTAGCGGCTCAATCGTTGTTAATATGGCTCACCCAACCAACGCCTGGGCTTATGTCGGTGGTGTCACTGCTCAGGTAAGTGGTGGTACAATCGAAAATTGTGTTAGCAATGTGAACTTTACTGCTGGTGCAAATTCAACTGGTAAAGTTCGTCTTGGTGGTGTTGTTGGTCGTGTTTACGCTTCTACTGATGATGTTCATATTACCGATTGTGAGAATAATGGTACAATTAATCTCTCCTATCCTTCTGGTGTTGCTGGTCAGTCAGTTGTTGGTGGTCTTGTTGGTATGATTGCCGATGGCTCTGCTGGTCGTACTCCTTATATCGCAAATGGTAAAAATACAGGTAGTGTAACCGTGTTTAATACCAACACACATGGATACATTGGAGGTTTGTTTGGATATGCTACTTCGAGCAACGAGAAGATGGGTACATTCAGTAATTGTAAGAACTCAGGCGCAGTTTCTGCTGGTACTACTGCTGATGTTTTGGAAGGTGAAACCTATGTGGCTTTGAGTATCGGAGGTATTATTGGTCGTTTGAACTACCACAAGTTATTGGAGTGCGAAAATACGGGTGCTGTATCTCTTCTGAATACAACTACATCCGTAGTATCTGTAAGTGTTGGTGGAGCTATTGGTTATAACTCTGGTGGTGCTTCAAAGACATCTTATGCAGAGAAGTGCGTTAACAAGGGTACTGTTACAGTTGGTGGTGTGAATACTTGCACTAATGGTCTTTGTGTCGGTGGTTTTGTTGGCTATGCTAACTATTGCATGGAGCATAAGGAGTGTAAGAACGAGGGTGCTGTTTATGGTAATGCGGCAGGATCTAATACTCAGCTCTTCATAGGTGGATACGCTGGTAAGCTCGGTGCTTCTAAGAATGGAAAAGATGGCGGTGTTTGGCTTGAAAATTGTGAGAATAGTGGTACTGTTGAGGCTTATGCATCAACAACTATTTCAAATGATACATGGTCATATCCTGGTGGTTTTGTAGGTGCTTGCTATGGTGGTACAAATATTACTGCTTCAGGTATATATGGAATCTCTTTGGAAAAGTGTGAGAATAAGGGTACTATTCGCTTGCTTGGTGGTGGTAAGTTCCGCGCAGGTGGCTTTGCTGGATTGAACAACTGTTCTGCATTCTATGGATGTAAGCACTCTGGTGTTATAGCTATGGAGCGTAAATGTGTCCTTGCTGAAGTAGTTGGAGGTGTTTGTGGACGATTGGAGAACCAATACGCTATTATCGATAATTGTGTTAACACAGGAACTGTTTGCTCGTTCTATAAGACAGCTCGTGAGCTTGGAGAGACTCCTTCTAACATTTATATTGTTCTTGGTGGTATTATTGGCGATGGCGGTGGTGCTAAGCCTGTTATCTCAAACTGTGTAAGTAGGGGTAAGATTTTGGCTGCGCACGATGGTACATTGGTGTATAATGACGCTACTAAGAATTGGGTTATTAATCTTGAAACAACAGCATCATATCGCGCAGCAATTGCTGGCAACTGTAATACAGCATTGGTTGTTAAAAATTGTAAGGTTGCTGGTGCTGTTGGTGTTGTTAAGGGCGGCGATGGTGAGGACCGTTACGATGCAACTATTCTTCACGAACTGAACAATACTGAAGGTGATACATACTACTGGTATCGTTGGTTGCATGGTTACAACCAAATTCCAAAGTACTCAGGTATGTCATTCTATGCAGGCGAGTAGTTTTTATTCGACCTTTTGATAGTAAGGGAGGTAACTAATTTTAGTTATCTCCTTTTTGTTTTTTAGAATAAAAATTGTAACTTTGGTCTTGCTTTTGGGAGATTAGAGCATTAAGGCCGCTCTATCATATCTAATTTCAAAACTGTTGACTATGAAATTTAACGAACTTTTTGACAATAAGCCGCTCTTTGGTATGGTTCACCTCGATAATAATGTCGATAAGAGTGTAACAGCCCAAATCGAGGAGGCTCAACGCGAGGTTGAGGTCTATATCAATAATGGCGTTATTCCGCTTATAGAGCATAATTTTGCGCCTGTGATTGTGTGTGAGCGTGTGCTTGATTGGTTGGATGACCATTTTAAGAATGCAATTTATGGAGTCAACACTCTGGGAAATTATCATCGTGCCTTTGATCTTGCCAAGCGTTTTAATATCCGTATTATACAGATTGACTCGGTCTGCGGTCATCTTGTCCCTTCGGCTGATGCCATTTTCGCTCAGGAGCTTGCTGAACTTCGCGCCCAAACCAATGTTGTACTGCTTGGAGGTGTGCGTTTTAAGGATATGCCGGTCTATAGCACTCATAGTGTGGCCGAGGATTTACGCGCAGGAGTGGAGCGATGCGATGCTATTGTGTGCGCCGGACTGCGTGAGGGCGAGAGCTCTCCGTTTGAAAAATTGGCAGAGTTCCGCTCAGTGTTGGGCGGGTATCCGATAATCTTAGGCTCGGGTGTCCGTTTTGAGAATGCTGTTGAGGCGTTTGAGTTGGCTGATGGAGCTATTGTGGGTAGCGCTTTTAAGCATACTTTGACCTATGAGGGTGAGTTGAGCGAACAGAATGTTAGGCGTATGGTCGAAATTGTTCGCGGGTAAAGTGTTTAGATATTTGTGTGAGATAGTCCCTCTTTTAGAGTCGGGCTATCTTTTTTTGTGTTAAAAATGTGTTTAATGCCATATATTGGAGGTTAAAATATGGCTAATGGACTAAAATAGCGATAAGTTAAATTGCAAATTGAAAATTTTTTATTATCTTTGCGTGCTTTTGTGTATAGTGACGAAACAATATTAATTACTTAATAAATTTAACTCAAATGCAAAGTAAAGGTTTTATCAAATTGGTTGCAATCTTGCTTGCGCTTGCGTGCGTTTATCAGCTTACTTTCTCGCTCAAGACTCGTAGCGTAGAGAAGGATGCTGTTGAGTACGCTGCTGCTTTCCCTGCTGAGGAGCAGGTTGCAATGGAACAGTACTACCTCGACTCTATTCAGAACAAGGTAGTTTACAACATCGGTATTGCACAATTTACCTACAAGCAGTGCAAGGAGAAGGAGATTAACTTGGGTCTTGACCTTAAGGGCGGTATGAATGTTATGCTCGAGATCCAGGTTGAGGATGTAGTTAAGTCTTTGGCTGGTCAGAGCCAGAACGATCCTGCTTTCGTGGCAGCTATCGAGTCTGCAGCTCAGGCTCTTAAGGAGGGTACTGGTGACTATATCAGCACCTTCGCTGAGGCTTATGCAACTCAGAGCAACGGCGGTAAGCTCGTTGACATCTTCCTCAGCCCTGACCGTAAGGACATCACTCCGGGTATGTCTGACGACGAGGTTGTGAAGATTCTCCGTCAGGAGACTGAGGATGCTATCTCTGCATCATTCAACATCATCCGCAGCCGTATTGACCACTTCGGTGTAATGCAGCCAAACATCCAGCGCCTTCCAAACTCAAACCGTATCTTGGTTGAGCTTCCAGGTGTAAAGGAGCCTGAGCGTGTTCGTAAGCTCCTTCAGGGTACTGCATCACTCGAGTTCTGGACAACTTACAATGGTACTGAGCTCGTTCCTGCACTCCTTCGTGCTGACGCAGCTGTTAAGGCTCTTAACGCTACTGAGACTGTAGAGGCTGCTCAGACTGAGGGTCTTGCTGCAGAGGTTGCTGCAACTGAGGGCGAGCAGGCTGCAAGCCGCTTCTCTCGTGAGCAGAACCCACTCTTGGCTCTTCTTAGCCCTGACTACGCTGGTGGCGCTGTTCTTGGTGCTGCTGTTGCTGCTGATGTTGCTACTATCAACAAGTACTTGGCACTCCCAGAGGTTCGTGACTGCTTCCCTGCTGACATCGCATTCAAGTGGGGTATCAAGGGCGAGCCTATGTTTGACAACCGCCTCTGCCTCTACGCTATTAAGGTTGAGCGCGCTGACGGTAAGGCTCCACTCGATGGTAGTGTAATCTCTGACGCTCGTGCTACTTACGCTCAGACTGGTGCTGATGCTGAGGTTTCTATGGCAATGAACTCTAACGGTATCTCTGAGTGGGCTCAGCTTACTGCTGACAATATCGGCAAGTGCATTGCTATCGTTCTCGATGGTTATGTATATTCTGCTCCTGTTGTTCGCAATAAGATTGAGGGTGGTAACTCTTCAATTACCGGTAACTTCACTATTCAGGAGGCTCAGGACCTTGCTAATGTCCTCAAGTCTGGTAAAGTTCCTGCTCCTGCACGCATTATTCAGGATACCGTTGTTGGTCCATCGCTCGGTCAGGAGTCTATCAACTCAGGTTTGATGTCATTCGTTATTGCGTTCATCCTCGTTCTTATCTATATGGGTCTTTTCTATAAGACCGCAGGTTGGATGGCTTCAGTTGCGTTGGTAACCAATGTATTCCTCCTTATGGGTGTGTTGGTATCATTTGGCGCAGTTTTGACACTCCCTGGTATCGCAGGTATCGTGCTTACTATGGGTATGGCCGTTGACTCGAATGTGATTATCTTTGAGCGTATCAAGGAGGAGCTCCGTGCCGGTAAGGGTATCTCTGCCGCTATTAAGGACGGTTTCTCTAACGCATACTCAGCAATTATCGACGGTAACTTGACAACTATCATTACCGGTATTGTTCTCTACATCTTCGGTAATGGTCCTGTTCAGGGCTTCGCTACTACCTTGATTATCGGTATTATCACATCACTCTTCTGCTCAATCTTCATCACCCGTATGCTTTTGGGTTGGATTGTTAATAAGAAGGGTTCTGTATCGTTCTCTCGTAGCTGGTCTGAGAATTGGCTTACAAACTTCAAGTTCGACTTCGTTGGCAAGCGCAAGATGTCTTACATCTTCTCAGGTGTTGTTATTCTTGTGGCTGTTGTTTCACTCTTCATTCAGGGTCTTAACCTCGGCGTTGAGTTTACAGGTGGTCGTACATTTGTAGTTCGTTTCGATAAGGATGTAACTGCTGAGCAGGTTCGCGCACAGCTCTCAGAGGCATTTGCAAATGCTGAGGATGCTGCTAACGCTTCATTCGAGGTTAAGCAGTATGGCGACAAGAACCAGATGCGTATCGTTACTCAGTACAAGCACGATGATACTTCAGAGGAGACTACTGAGGAGGTTGAGATTTTGATTTACAACGCTCTCAAGTCGCTCTATGGCTACGAGATTACTCTCGACGGCTTCAAGAATACTCAGGAGGATGTAAACGGTATTGTTTCTGCTGATAAGATCGGTCCTGCTATTGCTAAGGATATGACTACAGGCGCTTTGTTCGCTATCATCTTCTCTCTTATCGCTATCGGTCTTTATATCACCTTGCGATTTAAGAAGTGGCAGTGGGCTTGCGGTGCAACAGCAGCATTGGTACACGACGCATTTATCGTAATCGGTATGTTCTCAATTTGCTACGCATTTATGCCGTTCAACCTTGAGATTGACCAGGCATTCATCGCTGCAATCTTGACTATTATCGGTTACTCTATCAACGATACAGTGGTTATCTTCGACCGTATTCGTGAGTACAATGTCCTCTATCCAAAGCGCAACATTCGCGAGAATATCAACAACGCGCTTTGCTCAACTTTGGCTCGTACTATCAATACCTCAGGTACTACTTTGGTAACATTGCTCGCAATCTTTGTATTCGGCGGTGCAACTATCCGTGGTTTCGTATTCGCATTGCTCGTGGGTGTGATTGTAGGTACTTACTCATCACTGTTCATCGCAACTCCGCTTGCATACGATATGCTTCCTTCAAAGGAGAAGTAGTCGTTGTAATATAACTTCAAGAAAAAGAGGCTGTCCTTCAAAAACTTATCGGACAACCTCTTTTTTGTTTTATTTATAAATATTGAGTAAATATGACACATAAAACTTAAATAACAAATCTATGTTGAAAGAAAAATCTATTGGAGCCTATGTGGCCCCCCGTGTTAAATCAGTGCTCTGTTGTCATTGAGCGCGGATTTTTAGTGTCTGACAATTTTGAGCAGCCGGAGTTCGGCGGCGAAGATAATCTCTAAGTACTTGGCTCTCATATTGCTGCTATTACTACTCCGGCTGATCTGCTTACAAATATGAATGCCGCGGTGGCAGCATATAGCGGTAGCTGTAAGTATCCGCTCAAGAATTGGGTTATGGATGCTGATGGCTACCCTGTAATTGAGGGTATGACAACAAATCTCACTACCACAACAACCCGTAAGCGTATCAGCGTTATTGGTGACTCAATCTCTACCTTTAGAGGTATCGTGCCTTATGGTTACGGTTGTCACTACCCAACAGCCGATGGCGATTTGACCTCTTTGTCGCAGACCTATTGGTGGATTTTGGCAAACGAGCTGATGCTTGATGCTACTATTGAGCGTAATCTCTCATACTCAGGATCTTGTGTTGCTTATGCCAATGGCGTAGATTTGCCACACTATCCAATGCGCTTTATTGACCAGCAGGGTCTTGGCGAGGCTGATATCGTTATTATCCACGGCGGTACAAACGACTGGTCTAAAAATAAGGCTCCACTCTATGGTAATGTAAGTATGAAGGCAACCGAAGGTCCTAAGGACTCAGATTTGGCACCACTCTTTAGCGCTGCTGAGGCTGCTACTACCCGCGCTGCTGTTGAGGCGTTGGATGATACAACCTTCTGTACTGCTTATATCAAACTTATTGAGCTTATCTTGGAGCGTAGAGCCGACACAAAGATTGTCTGCATCGTTGGCGACTATACAGGCGTAGGTGTTCAGCAGTCTATCCATAAGATCGCTGCTCACTATCCAAATAACGCTCGCGTTGTCGATTTACTCGAAGTAAATGGCTTCAACGACCAGGTATATATGCCTAAGCACGACTATAACCCTGCTACAGGCGGCGGTTGCCACCCATCGGCTAAGGCTATGGTGTTTATGGCGAATAAGATTTATGACGAGTTGGGGGCTTGGCTCGAGGAGTAAGCGAATAAAAAGCGAATTTCTGCGTTATGCTTGCCCGAAAAATCCTCACATACGCTTAAGTATGCTGCGGTTTTTCGGACTTCGCAAGCCTTGAACTTCATCTTTTTCTTCACTTACGAGTAAAGCCGTCTAACAAGGTGATTTCTGCGTTACGCAATTTTAATTCAGACAGGGAAATACGCACAGTATGTCCCTGCCTGATTAAAATTCCAAGCCTTGAAATCCCACTTGTTATACAACTTTATAACAAAACCCTACGGGTAAAGTCGTCTAACAAGGTTATTTCTGCGTGGCTTGTCTCTATGCGCAGTGGCGGCACCTTCGACCTCGATAAGAACGGCAGATACTATGTGCGTGCCGTGTCCGCTTTTTAGAATTTAGGCTTTATGCTTTAAGCTTTACGCCCGACCTTAGGAGTCGGGCGTTGTTATTTTTGACTATTTGCACGCTATTAACCAAAAAAGTGTTATCTTTGCATCAAGCAACTTGTTATGAGAAGATTTTGGGAGAGTATTAAGGGGCTGTTTGCCAAGCTCAAGCGTTATGTGTCGCCTGTATTTATTGTCTTATTGGTGGCATCGTTTACGCTTTGGTATATAGCCAAGTTGAACTATACTTACACAACCGAGTTGGATGTGAAGATTCGTATTGCCGACCAGCGTTTTTCCGTTCCCTGCGTAGTTGAAGGTAAGGGTACAAACCTATTTGGCTATGTTATCTCCACCTCGCGCCTCCATATTCCGCTCTCGGAGTTGGACTACACCGTTATGCGCGAGATTACCGATTTGACCTCTGCTCCGAGCGATATGGTGCGACTCCACCTTACAACCGAGTCGGTAACCAACGCTATATCTGTCCGCCTGAGCGACATTAAAATTCGCTCTGTAGGCGCTATTCCCGATATAGAGGTGCCTAAAGATTTTGACAAATGATTAAGGTTGGTCTATGTGGTACAATCGGCAGCGGTAAGAGTACCGTCTGCCGTCTGTTTGCAGATAGGGGTGTGGCGATATATGTCGCTGACGACCGCGCAAAGGAGTTGATGAACACCTCCCAACCACTCAAGGAGCAGATAGTTGAGGCCTTTGGCGCTCAGAGCTATATCGACGGCGCACTCAATAGGCCATATCTCGCCTCAAAGATATTCAACAACGACCAAAACCGCCTGCTGCTCAACTCTATAGTCCATCCCGCTGTTTGTGCCGATTTTGTAAAGTGGGCAATGGAGCAAAAGGGCAATTATGTTATTGTTGAGTCGGCTATACTCTTTGAGTCGGGTTTGGATAATGTGGTGGATACAACCATAGCTGTGGTTGCGCCTAAAGAGGTTGCACTCGCTCGTGCAGCAGCGCGTGATGGCGTAAGTGAGGCTGAAATTGAGAAGCGTATGGCTGTGCAGATGCGCCCGGAGTGCCTAAAATGCCGTTGTGACTTTTGCATTAACAACATCGACTTAGATAAGGCTAAAGCTCAGGTCGAAAAGATTGACTTTTTCTTAAGTAACCGTTAATGAGATTTCCTGATTTCCATAGGCCTCAGGTTATGGCCATTGTCAATGTTACTGACGACTCGTTCTACTCCGCTTCGCGCAGTATCAGCGTTGAGCAGTTGGAGCAGCGCATCGCTCAGGCTGTCAGTCAGGGCGCAACAATCATTGATATAGGCGGCTACTCATCGCGTCCGGGAGCTGACGATATCGATGTGGAGCAGGAGTGGCAAAGGGTCGATTTGGGGGTAGGTATTACTCGCCGAATAGCCCCCGATGTGGCGGTGTCGGTCGATACTTTCCGTTCGGAGATTGTCCGTCGCGTAGTGGCAAAATATGGCGATATTATTGTCAACGACATCTCGGCAGGCGAGGGCGATAGCGATATGGTGGCAACCGTTGCCCATTTGGGTCTGCCCTATGTGGCTATGCATATGCGTGGCACTCCCAAGACTATGCAGCAGATGACCGACTATGAGGATGTGGTACAGTCGGTGGTTGACTATCTTGCCCAAAGAGCGGTACATTTAGAGGCCGCGGGTATAGCTCGCCACAATATAATCTTAGACCCTGGCTTTGGTTTTGCCAAGAGCGTGGAGCAGAACTATAGACTACTTGCTCGGCTCGACAGAGTTGTGGCGCTGGGTTATCCTGTGCTTGTGGGACTATCTCGCAAGTCGATGATTTACAAATTGTTGAATACCACCCCTGACGATGTGTTAGCTGGAACTGTTGCCCTTTCGTGGCAAGCGTTAACTTTGGGTGCGACAATTATTCGCGCTCACGATGTGTCGGAGGCGGTACAAATAACTACTATTTATGATAAAGGCTTCAGAGGTTTATAAACGATTTTCGACGGTTGAGGCTCTCAAGGGTGTCAGCCTTGAGGTTGCCCGTGCAGAGATTGTTGCCATTGTTGGTGCAAGTGGCGCGGGTAAGAGTACTCTGCTTCAGATTTTGGGTACACTCCTTCAGCCCGATAGTGGCAAGGTTGAGATTGCGGGCACAGATGTTTGCTCTTTGAGCGAGAAGCAGCTGGCAGCCTTCCGTAACCGACATATAGGTTTTGTCTTCCAGTTTCATCATCTTTTGCCTGAGTTTACGGCTTTGGAGAATGTGATGATGCCTGCGCTGATAGGTGGCATTGACAAGAATGAGGCTTCGCGTCGTGCAGCCGAACTGTTGGAGATAGTTGGCCTTAGCAATCGCTCTGAGCATAAACCTGCACAGATGTCTGGTGGCGAGCAGCAGCGTGTTGCTATCGCTCGCGCGTTGGTGTGCCGTCCGTCGGTAGTGCTTGCCGATGAGCCTACGGGAAACCTCGATAGCGCCAATAGTGCTGAAATTCAGCGACTGCTTGTCGATGTGCGTGACCGCTTTGAGCAGACTATTGTAATGGTTACACACGATATGGCTCTTGCCGACTCTGTTGACCGTAAAATTGTTATGAGTGATGGCACAATTCTCTGATTATAACTTTGAGCAGATGTATGAACTGCTTGAGAGTCTGCACGATAAGTTCAATTGTGAGGAGTTTATCGAGCACGACCCTATATCTGTACCTCACCGCTATACGGACAATCGTGACCGTGAGATTGCAGGCTTTATGGCGGCAACAATCGCTTGGGGTAACCGCAAGGCTATAGTCCGCTCGGCAAACCGTATGATGGAGTATATGGATTTTGCTCCATATCAGTTTGTTACTCAGGCGCAGCAGAGCGATTTGGAGCGTCTGTCAACCTATGTACATCGCACCTTTAATGGTCAGGATTTTATAGACTTTGTTCGCGCATTGCAGAGCATCTGTCAGCGTCATAATACCATTGGCGAGCTGTTCCAGAGTAGTTATGCTTCAACCCAAAGCATTGCCCAAACGCTCTCGGATGTGCGTCGCGAGTTCTTCTCGGTTGAACATAACGAGCATTGTCAAAAACACTTCTCGTCAATTGATAAAGGGGCGGCGTGTAAGCGATTGAATATGTACTTGCGCTGGTTTGTGCGTCGTGATAATCGAGGTGTGGATTTCGGTAGCTGGACTAAGATACCTATGTCGGCACTCTATCTGCCTTTGGATGTGCATAGCGGAAATATGGGTCGCAGCCTGGGTCTGCTCACTCGTCGTCAAAATGATTGGAAAGCGACTGCTGAGATAACCCAAACCTTGCGCCAATTCTGCGCTGAAGACCCCGTAAAGTACGATTTTGCTCTCTTTGGTGCGGGCATAAATTCAAAGTAATATGGGCAGTGTGTTCCGTTTTAAGCAGTTTGCCGTAGAGCAGAGCGGTGCTAAGATGAAGATTGGTACCGATGGCGTTCTGCTTGGGGCGTGGGCGGATTGTAGTGGTGCAGCGCGAATACTCGACATCGGTACGGGTACGGGCGTTATAGCGTTAATGATGGCGCAACGCAGTGAAGCGGACTATATTGTAGGCATTGATATTGACCCGAGTGCTACGCTTTGTGCAGAGTCAAATTTCGGGGCATCGCCGTGGGCCTCACGACTGAAGGCTCTCAACAGCTCTGCACAGGAGTTTGAGGAGCAAAATTTCGATTTGATACTCTCTAACCCGCCATACTTTACCGACTCGTTATTGTGTCCCGATGTGCGTCGTAGTATGGCCCGTCATACAACCGAGTTGACATTTGATCAACTTGATAGTGCGGTTTGTCGGGCTCTGAGTATCCCTGATGGTCGTTTTGCGCTTATATTACCTACCGAGCAGATGGATAAGTATCTCTCTTTAACAAGCCTAAAGTTGCGTCGCCGATGTGATGTGTCCACTAAGCCCAATACACCTCCAAAGCGAACTATGGCAGAACTTGCTCTTCAAGCAGGAGAGGTGGAGTACTCTACTCTGACTATCGACACTCAGGTACACGGCATTTATACGGACCAATATAGAGAACTGACAAAGGATTTTTACCTTAAATTTTGAGAATTGACCCAAAAATCGTAACTTCGCATTATGAAACGAATTTTTATTACTATAGTTGCGCTCGCTGTTGCGCTTACAGTATCGGCTGAGCAGATTGTCCGCTCGGGCTTCTATTTTGAGAATGGCAATCCGGTCATCTCTAACCCTGTCAACTCTGTTGCCGTATCGGTTACGGTGCAGACCGAGACTTTTGCCCCTGGCGAGTTTGCCCGCTATGCTCAGAAACTGCTTGGTGTGCGTGCCTCCCTGGCAGAGCATAAGCAGACAAAGATTGTCTCAGCATCGCTCTATGATGCAGAACCTGAGGGCGCTTTGGTGCATAGTGTAAATTCTACTGCCGAGTCGGTTGTGTTGCCAGACTTCCGTATGGATAACCGTGCAATGACAGTCGAGCAGCAGGCTGCAGCTGCGGCAGATATGCTCTTTTCGTTGCGTCGTCACCGTAAGGAACTCATTACAGGCGAGGC
>JAFNYE010000012.1 GCA_017383345.1 Alistipes sp.
GAATACTACGCTCAGGGCGACTATATCGGCGAGCAGGGCATTGAGTCATCATACGAGGTCGAACTTAGAGGCGAAAAGGGGCGCATCCGTCGCAATATATACGCCAACAATGCCTCAACCGACGAAATTGAGCGAGAGGCTGTGTCGGGCAAAAACCTTGTCTGCACCATTGATGCCGAGCTACAAGCCTTTGCTGAAGAACTGATGAAGGACAAAGTCGGCTCTGTGGTAGCAATAGAGCCTGCTACGGGCGAGATTTTGGTTATGGCCTCATCGCCCACATTTGACCCAAATGAGTTGGTTATAGGTCGCCAGCGAGGCAACAACTATATGAAGTTACTCCACGACCCACGCCGACCACTCTATAATCGCGCTGTAACATCGCCACAGCCCCCAGGCTCAACTTTTAAGTTGCTCAACGGACTTATCGGCCTGCAAGAGGGTGTGCTAAAGCCGCACTATCGCTACACCTGCAACCGAGGATACCGCGCGGGTAATGTCAAGATGGGTTGTCACGAACACCGCTCGCCATTGGACTTGGATTTGGCTATCGCGACATCTTGCAACGCCTACTTCTGCAATGTATATCGCAATATACTTGAGAATAAGAAGTTCAAGTCGTCAAAAGAGGGTTATGAGGCGTGGCGTAACTATGTAGAGCAGTTTGGCTTCGGCACGAGGTTAGGCACAGACATTACAGGCGAGCGCAGAGGCACACTCAAGCATCGTGAGTACTACGACAAACTATACAAAGGCTCGTGGAATGCACTAACCGTGCTATCTGTATCTATCGGTCAGGGTGAAATTCAGGCTACCGCGCTGCAACTTGCCAACTTTGCAGCTATCATTGCCAACAGAGGCTACTACTACACCCCTCATATTATCAAGCAAATTGAGGGACAGGACTCGATTGATATTGAGTACCGCACTCGACACTATACGCCCGTTGACAAACGCCACTTTGAGACCATCATCAAGGGTATGTACCGAGGTGTCAATGGCAGCGACGGCTCAGGACAGTTGGCAAAACTGCCGAACTTGGATGTATGCGGTAAAACAGGTACTGCCCAAAACCCATTGGGCGATGACCACTCGACCTTCATATCCTTTGCTCCGCGCAACAACCCTAAGATTGCCATTGCCGTATATGTGGAGCACGGAATATGGGGTGCTACAGCGGCTGTGCCTATCGCCTCACTTATTGAGGAGAAGTATCTTACCGACACCATTCGTCGTCAATGGTTGGTAGATTATGTAAAGAACCTTAAATTAGACTACTACAAGGCTTATGACCGACATAAGAAGAAGCAGTAACGACATAAAGCTATTCAGCGGAATAGATTGGGGAACTGTTATACTATACTTTGCACTGACAACAATAGGCTTCTTTGCTGTATTGAGCGCAAAGTATGTCGAGGACTCCCCTGCCCCGTTTAGTTTTGAGCACGAATATATCAAGCACGCCATCTGGCTCGGCATATCCTATGCCATAGCCCTCTTTATAGTGCTTCTCGACCGCAGTGTATGGCACAAATATGCCTACTTTATCTGTTTGGGAACGATTTTGATCGTGCTTACCACCTTTATCCCTGGCTTGGGCAAGGTGGTAAACGGTGCAAAAGCGTGGATTGGTGTAGGCCCGTTTACGCTTCAGCCTATGGAGCTTGCCAAAGTGGGCGTATCGTTAGCCGTAGCCCGCATAATGAGCGAATATGGCTTTACAGTGCAGCGTTTTAGCGACCTTGTAAAGGTGCTATTCATAATGCTTATACCTATGAGCATTGCCGTATTGCAGAACGACACAGGCTCGGGTTTGGTTTTCTGCTCGTTCCTCTTTATGTTCTACCGAGAAGGTCTTGACCACTGGATTTGCGTGCCGATGATTTTCCTCGCGGCGCTGCTTATTCTCTCCTTCCTGCTCACCCCTGGCGTGCTGCTACTTGCACTGATTGTCATCTTTACATTTAGTGCAGGTATGATTATGCGCAACCGCTGGAAGGTTTGTATTCGCTATGTGGCGGTACTATTTATCGTTAGCCTGATACTCTTTTTGGTGTGCAACTACCTATTCAACAAGAGCATAGATTTCTATAGCTCACTGCTCTTTACCACCGTTGCATCAATGGTTGTGGTTATGATATACGCCTACCGCGCCAATATCCGCAAACTATACATCTTGATTATGCTCTTCTTTGTATCGGTTATCTGCCTACCAACCTCAGACCTGGTTTTCAGACACCTCAAGGAGCATCAACAAAATCGTATTCGCGTATTTCTCGGTCAGGTTGACGACAAAGATTTGCTCTACAATGTCAACCAGTCCAAGATTGCTATCGGCTCTGGCGGACTATTTGGCAAGGGCTACCTCAAAGGCTCGCAGATACGCTACGGATTTGTTCCGGAGAAGCACACCGACTTTATATTCTGCACCATAGGCGAGGAGTTTGGCTTTGTGGGTGCAGTAATACTATTTGCGCTGCTATGCACTCTTGTGCTGCGACTGATGCGTATGGGCGACAGACAACTGGAGACCTTTGGCCGAGTATATTGCTACTGCGTGGCCTCTATTATATTCTTCCACTGTTGTATAAATATAGGTATGACAATGGGTATAGTTCCCGTTATGGGTATTCCGCTGCCGTTTATCAGCTATGGAGGCTCGTCACTGCTCGGCTTTACAATGTTGGTATTTATTGCTATTGCGCTCGACGCATCACCAACAAAACATCAATCGACACTAAGACAATGGTAAATATGAAAAAGTCACTCATTATTTTAGCCCTCGCAATTATGGCAGTAGGCTGCAACGAAGGCGAACAAATCAAAAAGACTACTACTGCAACCCTCACTTTTGAGGATAGCGCATTTACAGGCGGTGACGCAGAGAATAACAACACCGTGAACACCTCATGGTGGGCGCAGTACATCGATTCTCCGCAGTATGGTGGCAACCTACTATATGGAGGTAAGGGTTACGCCTGGTACGACAACGCCACAACCCTCAGTTCCAAGCTGCCTGACAGTTGGGGCGACGGCACATTCTTTGGTGGCGGCATTGCCATATCCAACTATGTTGCCAACCCTACAACAATAACCTACGAGGATCAGTTGACTATCGGCTCAAAGCCCGTTTCCGGCTCAAACTTTGCTGTTTGTTATGTTGCAACCAACGACTACCCTCCCTATATCGAGTTCAAGTATGGCGTAGGCACTATTGAGCAGATGTATATCATCCCGACAATATACACCAACGCTATCGTGCAGAGTGGCAATGCCTTTGCTCAACCGATGGCACAAAATGGCTATATCCGCATAGAGGCTACAGGCATCAACGAAGCGGGCACACCTACAGGCACCGTACACTTCTACCTCTACGACGGCAGAGGTTATAACTCGTGGCGCAAATGGTCGCTCAATGAGTTGGGCGTAATTAAGCGCGTAGAGTTTCGTATGTTTGAGGGCACAACCGAGAATGGTCAGCGCGTTGACTCTACAGCCGAATATCCAACCTACCCGTTCTACTTTGCCATTGACAACATAACCGTCACAAAATAGAGCGCAACATAACCACATAAAAAGGGTGCCTAAATTGATTAGGCACCCTAAATTTTGCTCTTATAGCTGCGAATTACTCAGCTGCCGGAGTCAATGGCTCTGCAACAGTTGGCTCCTCGAAGTGCTTAACATCGATAAGCTCAACCTCGAACTCGAGGGCTGCATTTGGAGCGATAGCCTGATTACCACGCTCACCATAAGCCAAGTCTGATGGGATGTAAAGGATAATCTTACCACCTGGGCCTACGAGCTTCATACCCTCAGTCCAACCAGCGATAACGCGGTTAAGAGGGAAAGTTACAGGCTCGTTGCTGATAATGTTACCCTTCTCGTCGAAGTTGTCCGGCTGATACTGGCGCATCATCTCCTGACGCTCCTTAGGCATATTCTCGAAGATAGAAGAGTCGAATACATTACCATCGCGGTCACAACCTGTGTAGTGAACAGTAACCTCGTCACGGTCGTCGGTAGCAGAACGGCTAACATCACCCTCCTTAACGACTTTGTAGAGAAGGCCGCTCTCTGACTTCTGTACGCCAGACTTCTTCTCCATCTTTGCAAGCCAAGCCTCTGAAGCCTCACGCTCCTGCTGTGGGTAAACTACCATAAAGTAGTTCTGAAGGAAGTTCATAATCTCCTCAGAGTTCATAAGACCCTCGCCATTACGAGTCTGCTTGAAGCCCTGCATATACCAATAGAGCTGGAGTGGAGCACGACCCTCACGCAAATCCTTACCGATGTTCAAACCGTAAGCATAAGAGAGGCTGTCACGCTCGCCATCGGTAGTAAAAATCTGAATAGGCTCAGCTACAACAGTAGTATCCTGCTTCTGACGCATAAGCTGACCGAAACGCTCGTTAACAGGACCGATAAGAGTCTGGAAAATCTCCTGAGCCTCCTCTGGGCTCCACTTACCCTTACCCATAGCTGCCTGCTCAAGACCCTTCTCAAGCTTCTCGAAGTTGAATGGGATATCAGCGATACTAGTAGATACAAACTCACCCAAGCGCGCACCCATTACATACGAAAGGGTATCCAACTTAGACTTGTTGCCCTTTGTAATCATACTCTTCTTGCCACCACAGCAGCAAGATACAGCCATAGCACCACATACGAGTGCCACAACGGCTACATTAAAAATCTTTTTCATTGTTCTATAAATAAATTAGTTAGTTTGCTTTTTAACGGCTGCAAAGGTAGTAAAAAAGTGAATAAAATTCAAAACCTAAGCAATTTAATATGACATCAGCGTATAGTCATAGTCGCCTGTAATGTCCGAACAGGTATATTTACGACCAAAACGGTCAGTAGCCTCAACACGGATATTGGTTGCATTGGCATTCTTGAGCTTGTACTTATACATATGGAAGCAGGCGTTTGAGTAAGAGCTATTCTTGCCACGGCCAACCACACCGATATGATAACCGATGCTCCACCAATCCTGACTTGAGTCGGTCGGAACAAGGCACGGGTAGCTACCCAAAGCGTCGGCATTATACTTCTTCTGAGCAATGCGGCTCATTCTGCCCGAATATACGCCATCCTCGTAAACCTCGACAATCCACGATGTATCGGCATTGAATATATTTGCCAAAATCACATCGTGACCCAACTGCATATTAAAGCTCTTGCTCGACTTACCGCCCTTGATATCACCACGATAGAGACGCATCTGGTAGTCACGATCGTTCATACCCTTATTTACGCCCATATAGTACCAATTGACAATCTTATTGCCCTCGATATCATAAACGCCATAGCCGTTTGGTGTGCCATCGCCATTCATATTAGACCACCACCATTGACCACTAACTGCTCCGTGAACATGCTCATATACACCACCCGAAAGCGTTGGCTCGTTACGGGAGTAGTGAGTATGGCCCGACATAATATGCGCCTGCTGGTACTGCTTAATCATAGAGATAACCTTCTGAATATTGGCATTAGAGGAGTTGAGCAGCGGAATATGCACGCAGAGGATAACCAACTTATCCTTTGGCACTACGGCCAAATCCTGACGCAACCACTCTACCTGCTCGTCAGTAAAGGTTGTCTTATATGAGTTCCACTCGGTGTTGTTGCCCCACTGCATTGTACGCATACCGATGATATGTACATCACCGCGGTTCCACGAGTAGTTTATCGGGCCAAAGACGGTCTCAAAGGCGCGCTGTGCCTTGATATTGTAAGTCGAAGAGGTTGCATCGGCATTGATAGGCTTGTTTGTGTGGAAATAGGTATAGTCGTGGTTACCCATAACCTGGAATATAGGCATACCCGACTTGCTTACGGCCATCTTGTCGCGCATATCATCCATAAACGCCTCATTGTTACGACCGGCCTCCGAATAGACCACATCGCCCAAAGTTGTACCGTAGCTTGGCCAACTCTTTGTCTGCGCGTGCGACTTGATTGCCGGAATTGACTCGTTTGAGAAGCGGTCACCGTGGCGACGACCCTTATTGTCGGTCTCGGTATTATCCTTACACTGAGGGTCAGCAAGGCAGAAGAGCGAGAAGCGGCTCTCTTTACCGGACGCGAGCTTTGTCAGCGTAAAATTGTATGCACCCACACCATTATAACGGGTAAAGAAGCAAGGCTGACCATAGTCATTGGTCGTAACCTGGCAATCTGCAGGAACGGAGTAATATATGTACCAGCAATCTTTATGCGGCTTGATTGTGTAGCTTCCGTCATTAGAGGTCTGAACAACGGAATAACCATCCGACACGCTCACACCCGCAGCAGGAGTGCCGTCGCTATATGTAATACGACCGTATGCTACATCCTCTGGCTTGTCGCTCAAAGATTTGACATAGATACGCACATCGTCCAAAAGCATACGGTTGGTTGTTGTCGCACCCAATGCACCTCCCAACGCAATCGAACAATCGCTTGAGACATCGGTCAAAGTCACCTTATACTCGCGCCAATCGCTCAACTTTTCGCTCAGCAGAGTGATGTTCTGCCCCGACACAACGGTAGAATAAGTAACAGCCAACGAGGAGTCGGCAGTCGCTTTTGACAGCGCCTTGACAGCCATATATCGCTCAGCCTCATTGACAGTGCTTGTGCTTGTAGAACCGTACGCCGCAGCCTTGAACACCACCTCTACCGTTGCCAACTTATTGGCAGGGATTGCCGTTAGCGTTGGAGTACAGATAAATGCACGGTTGGCGGTAGTACCAATCTTTACATAACCAGGGCGAGCACAAACAGAGCCTCCATCAGCCCCACTCTTGCCACCAATCCAACCCCAGCCCTGAAGGCCCATATCATCCAATAAGCCCTTCAAAGTACTGAACAGACCAATCTCTACATCTGAGCCAACCATATAGTAGCCTTTATTAGAGACTGTAATCGCACCCTTACAATCGGCACCGGAATAACTTGTAAGCGAACCACGGTCGATACGCGAAAGGCCCGCTCCACGCGAAGTCATATCGCCCGCGTAGATTATCTTACCGAAGTTCTCAAACAAAATCAGGTCGCCCGCTTTGGCATTACTCGTAACAATAGCGCTCTTATTGGCTGCCGACTGCGCTGTAGCAATGGCTATAGGTTTGGCAGTGGCTGTACCATCAGTTAGGTTCTCTATAACTGCATAGTAGCTCTTATTTGGAGTAAGATTTGTAAAGATAAAGCGCGGAGGAGCGCTATTAGTATTAAATAGTGCCGTGTTTTTATCCACATTGATCTTTATTGGGCTCGCACTCATAACCAGATTACTACAAGCGGCATCGCTATAGAGAGCTACCTTGTACTCCTTTGTTATATCGGCAGCATAGTTGGCAGCGCTTGACGGCTCGACTTGAGCAATATACTCAACATTGCTTCTCTGCGTAGTCCAACCCACGGTAATGGTTGTATCGGTATTCCACACCATTGCAGCATAGATATCTGCCTCAGCGCCCAGCAAACCGAGGTCATAAATCTTACCATTTACAGCGGTAAAAGTCTCCTTCTTCTGATTTACCATAACGCCATCAACCTTAGCCGTCACACCGACATACTCGCCTGCGGCAATGGCAAGGTAGTATCTATTTCCCGCCTTCAAATCGCCTGAAAGGGTGTAACCCATCACCTCTACTTTCTGGGCGTCAGCCGTAACTGAGAACTTGAGCAGGGCGTGCTTGTGCTCAAAGAGCATAGTATTAAGCGTTGCGCTTGTAGCAGAAGCCAACGCCGCATTTGGGTCAAAAGAGCCTGCAACAGCGTTCTGCACTTTTGGAACAGATGTTACGCCTGCGGGATATGTGGCAGTATAACTTTGAGCTACCCCAACAGGTTGTGAAGATGTAAATACAGCAACGGACTCACCTGCACCCGAAGTAAGGGCAAAAGTTACGCCATTGACCTCAATTTTATCCCCTGCACTCCATACGGTTTTAACGCCGTCAGAGAGAGCCGTACGGCTATCGGCAAAAGAGGCGGTAATGCTGGTTTTGTTAGCAGGAACCTCCTCAACAGGAGCTGTGCTACAAGCTATTGCCCCGAACAAAGCAATAACAACAACTGAAAGATTTAATATCTTTTTCATAAATCAGTACGCATTTATATTACCACTTAAATTCATCTTCAACATAGTCGTTGAAACCACCGTTTGCAGAATTACTTGCCTCAAAACCACGCTCAATGATAACATTACAATCATAAAGCATTGGCGACAGATAGGTATTACTCTTCATTGTGTTCTATTTTTTCTTGTTATAGTACTTTATATCGACAATATCAACCTTATAGTTTAGCAGCTGGTTTGGCTTAATGCCCAACTCGGCATTACCCTCAGAGCCGTATGCCTGTGACGACGGCACCCACACATCTACACTACCGCCATTACCCGTAATACGGACAACCTCACGAAGTCCATCCATAAGGTCACGATAGGCAGTCTGCATAGTATCACGCTCAACAACAACCTCACCCGCCTGGTCGTAGATTGAGATTGCAAGCGACAGAGTATCACGCGACACAAGCGACTGAACGCTCTGGTCACCGAGCTTGTCGATTTTGTAAGTCACGCCATTACGCAAACGCACAAAGTCGCGATTGTTCTTGCTCATATCGGCAAGATACTGCTCCTGATAAGCCTCAGCCTTAGCGTGTACATAGTAGGTTTGCAAACCCAGGTAGTAGTCGCGCGCATCCTCCATCGACATCTTCTGCTTTGACTCATATACATCGCGGATAGCCTGACACACAGCATCGACATTGAGGGTTGAGTCCATCTTAATGAGCGATGTGCCGACACTAAGACCTATAACATAGCTTAACGAGTCCTGCTCGGAGGCCAAAGTCGAGGTCTTTTGGTGGCAAGAGATTGTCATTGCACCAA
>JAFNYE010000175.1 GCA_017383345.1 Alistipes sp.
AGCGGTGGCTATAGCGGAGGCGGTAACTCCTCGGGTGGATATCACGGCGGAGGTCAAGGTCGCAGATAGGTATAATTTATGTAAGTGCAAACAGTTATGAAAAAGATAGTAACATTTTTAACATGCCTGCTCCTTATAGGTTCAGTTGCTAAGGCACAAAATTTTGATGCGGGAGGTAGCGTTATAAATCCAAGCACCATAACTGCCTTTGATATGTTCAATATTGGTCAGAGCCAAGCCATTCTATCAACTGCCCGCTCGGCAGCTTTGGCGGGAGCTATGACCTCATTAGGTGCAGATCCTTCAACAATGAGCATCAACCCTGCCGGTATGGGTATGTATCGCCATAACGAGGTGGCCTTTACCCCTATGATAGGCTTTGCGCTAGCAAAAAATGGCAATGCATCTTCCTTTGAAAGCAACTCAAAAAATAGGTTTGGCATAGCCAACTTCTCTATGGTTGCCCGTTTGCGTGAGAGTGGTACAGGTGTGACAGCAATAAATATGGGTCTTGCTTACAACCGTCTTGCCGACTTTAACTACCAGACATCGTTTGCCAATGTAGGTCAACCATACAACAACTCTATTGCCGATGTTTTTGCAGGTATGCTACACTCTGGCAGTATTAGTCGCGACTACCTGAAGGGTAACTATAACGGCTTTGGGGAGTTTATGTGGGAGAGAATTGATCCTACATATTGGGGTGCCGTTTTGGGCTACAAGACAGGTCTTATAAACGCACAAGATACCAATTGGAAACGCGATATGATAGCTCCTGACGCTACCGTTGACGGCTACAACACCGTTGAGAGTCAAGGCTCGCTCGGAGAGTGGGTTTGGTCGCTCGGTATGAACTTTGGCAGCAAGTTTTATCTTGGCTTTTCATTGAGTGCCTCACTTCTTAACCGCGAGGTACATACATATTATGGAGAGGGCTATCGTTACAGCTCCGAGCCTGAGATAGACTATCGTATGGACTACTTCAACTACGATCAAATCTCAAAAATGAAGGGTACAGGCATAAACTTTAAGATTGGTGCCATTTATCGCCCTATAGAGAACCTAAGAATAGGTGTTGCTTTCCACACCCCTACATATTATAATGTTACATACAGCTACTCTGCCGGTATGACATCGCGTGTTAAAGCTCTTAACAATGTAGATGATTATACAACCGATAGTAACGGCTATATAGACCCACCATTCTCGGAGCGTACTGTTGAACTTATAGACGATGGCGACTACAGTTGGCGTTTTACAACTCCTATGCGACTTATGGTTGGTGTTTCATACACCGTGGCAAAGCAGTTTATTCTCTCGGTAGATTATCAGCGCGACTTTAACACCACTATGCGTATGAAAAACTCCCCTTACGGTGCGCTCTACAAAGATTATATCAAACATAATTTCAAGGGCTCAAACGCGCTTCGTGTAGGTGCTGAATGGCGATTTATACCTCAGATGGCAGTTCGTATGGGTTACTCTGTAAGTGGTAGTGGTGTTGCAGACAAAAATGCTATATACTCCTCGCCTGTAATCTATAACACACAATATATGACTTCAGGTTTAGGAATTGCCCTTTCCAAGCACTTTAGCATAGATGTGGCATATATCTATAGCAGCAGCCATTTAACTCCTTATAAAGCCTTCTATGGCTACGATAACAGACTCGATTACGCTGCCCCTACAGTTAATTCTACAATAAACCGACACACAGCGATGCTTACATTCGCAATACACTTCTAAAAGAAAAGATGACTAAGGGTTTCTTAGTCATCTTTTTTTCAATATTGATTTGAGTACTATTTACTTTATCGCAATCATATTAAGGATAGATCTCTCGGCAGCTTTTCGAGTTGCTTCATCCATAACAATCTCTGGGGCCTCGTTTTCAAGGCAGGCAAGAATACTTTCGAGCGAAACCATCTTCATATAGCGGCACTCATTACAACCGCAGGTAGAATCGACAGGTGGAGCAGGAATAAAGCTCTTATTAGGGAATTTACGCTTCATTTCAGCGAGGATACCCGCCTCGGTTACCACAATAAACTCCGAAGCCTCAGACTCTCCACAATAGCTTAAAATGCCCGCTGTAGAGCCTACATAGTCAGCAACGGCAGCAACGACGGCCTTACACTCGGGATGTACCACTATTTTTGCCTCAGGATGCTCCTTTTTAAGTTCAAGTATCTTCTCCAAAGAAAACTCCTCGTGAACATGACAGGCACCATCCCACAACACCATATTATCACGACCTGTGAGCTTCTTGATATATCCACCCAAATTTCTATCTGGCGCAAAGATGATAGGTTTATCAGCTGGAATACTCTTCACAACCTCCAGGGCATTAGAGGATGTGCAACATACATCAGTCAACGCCTTTACTCCAACGGTGGTATTTACATAAGAGACAACCAAATGGTCGGGATACTGAGCCTTAAAAGCGGCAAAGTCTTCAGCATTGCACGACTCAGCCAAAGAGCATCCAGCCTCAGGGTTTGGAATAAGCACCTTTTTGTCAGGAGAGAGAACCTTTGCAGTCTCGGCCATAAAGTGAACGCCGGCAAAGAGTATTATTTTTGCATCTATCTCTTTAGCCTTAACCGAGAGGGCCAAAGAGTCGCCCAAAAAATCAGCCACGGCCTGCACTTGAGGACGAGTATAATAGTGAGCGAGAATAACAGCGTTTTTCTCCTTTTTCAACTGCTCAATACGAGAAGTGAGCTGAGCAAAGTTTTCAACCATAGCTATTGTTATTTTTATTAATATTAAATTTTTTAATTATAAATAAATATATTAAACAATAATAATAAAGGCTGTTGAAAGTGTTAGTAACTTTTTGGCTCGATAGCCTCTGTTATTATCTTTTAGCAACTATTTTTTTATCTCTCTCTAAGTGGTTGAAAGTTAGATGTTGGTGTTGAGTTTTCAACAAATGTCAATAAGTGTTTTTAACAAATCAACAGCAATTTTTATTAACATTGGCCCTTAAAAAAGTTTGAATAAAGTGTTGGTAAATTTTAACAACTTTTTCTCTTTTTACCACATTGTTTAGAACTGCCAAATTATCAACATTTACCAACAGACAATTAACACTCTTTCATCAGCTTTTCAACAACTTTTTGGGCTGCTTGTCGATAATGTTTTTCTACCTCAGAAACAGACCAAACTGCTGGTTTACCACTATCACTACCCTCCATAATTGCCTGAATAATAGGTATTTGGCCTAATAAATCAACTCCTGCACTCTCGGCGTAACGGGCTGCTCCTCCCTGTCCGAAAATATAGTAGCGGTTATTAGGAAGTTCAGCCGGAGTAAACCACGCCATATTCTCAATAACGCCCAGAACAGGGATGTTGACATTAGGATTACGGAACATCTCAACACCTCTAACAACATCAGCCACAGCTACTTGCTGAGGAGTGGATACTATAACCGCTCCGTCTATCTTTAGTTCAGAAATTATTGACAAATGTATATCGCCTGTTCCCGGTGGAAGGTCAATAAGTAGGTAGTCTAATTCGCCCCACATAGTTTGGTGAATTAGTTGCCTTAATGCACTATTGGCCATAGTGCCTCTCCATAGCAGAGCATCGGTTGGGCGGATGAACATAGCAATGGAAATAATTTTGATATTTTCAACCTCGGCAGGCACAATATAGTCCTGTCCGTCAACCTGCACAGCGTCAGGAAGATATCCCTCTACGCCAAACATTTTTGACTGAGAAGGACCGTAAATATCGGCATCCAAAACACCTACTTTGTAACCCTCTTTTGCAAGCGCAACTGCAAGATTTGAGGTAACTGTACTTTTACCAACTCCACCTTTACCAGAGGCTATAGCGACTACTTTAGCCACCGTCGAGGTTGTTGTATTTTTGTGCATCTGCTCAATCTGCTCTTTACGTTTGGATGTGCTATTATCCACCTGCTTGATAAAGATAGTAACTGTTGCGTCGGGATAAAGCTCTGTAATGAGTTGCTCAACACGATTTTTGATCTTTATAGCAAACGGATCGCGAGATTTACGAAAGCGCAGAGCTACGGTAATCTTTTCATCAGTAGCGGTAATTGAGTCAACAAAACCTCCATCAACGAGATTTTCCTCTGTCTCAGGGTGAATTACAGAGGCAAGAATGGCTCTAATTTCTCTATCCATAGTGTTTTAATATCTTTTATAACGACAAAGATAACAAAAAAAGTACTAACTTTGTCCCATAAAATAAATATAGGTATATTTTATGGAGAAGAATTTTAAGAGATATTTGGTTACTTCGGCTCTGCCGTATGCCAATGGTCCTGTACATATAGGCCATCTTGCAGGTGTTTATATCCCTTCAGATATCTACACACGCTATATGCGTCTGCGTGGCAGAGATGTTATTCATATCTGCGGAAGCGATGAGCACGGTGTACCTATCACTATCAAGGCTAAAAAGGAGGGTATCACTCCGCAGCAGGTAGTAGATCGTTATCACGAAATAATCAAGAACGCCTTCAAAGGCTTGGGTATAGAGTTTGATATCTACTCTCGTACCTCTTCTGATATGCACACAGTTACAGCATCTGAGTTTTTCCGTAAACTTTATGAGCAGGGTAAGTTTGTTGAGCAGACATCTGAGCAATATTTCGATGAGGAGGCAAAGATGTTCCTTGCAGACCGTTATATTACCGGTACTTGCCCTAAGTGTGGCAATGAGCGTGCTTATGGCGACCAGTGTGAGGCTTGTGGTTCTACCCTTTCTCCGGATGAACTTATTGAGCCACACTCAGCCCTCTCGGGTTCTGTTCCTGTGAAGAAGGCTACAACCCATTGGTATCTCCCTTTGAACGAATATGAGCAGATGCTCCGCGAGTGGATTTTGGAGGGTCATAAGGAGTGGAAGAGTAATGTTTATGGTCAGTGCAAGAGCTGGCTTGACGGTGGTCTTCAACCTCGCGCAGTAAGCCGCGATTTGGATTGGGGTATTCCTGTGCCTGTAGAGGGAGCAGAGGGTAAGGTACTCTATGTTTGGTTTGATGCGCCTATTGGCTATATATCTGCTACTAAGGAACTTACAGCCGATTGGGAGAAGTATTGGAAGAGTGAGGATACAAAACTCGTTCACTTTATTGGCAAGGATAATATTGTTTTCCACTGTATTGTTTTCCCATCTATGCTCAAGGCTCACGGCGATTACATCTTGCCTGAGAATGTACCATCAAACGAGTTCCTTAACCTTGAGGGTGACAAGATTTCTACCTCAAGAAATTGGGCGGTATGGCTTCACGAGTATCTTGAGGATATGCCTGGCAAAGAGGATGTTCTTCGCTATGTTCTCTGTGCAAATGCTCCTGAGACTAAGGACAACGACTTTACCTGGAAGGATTATCAGGCTCGTAACAATAACGAGTTGGTGGCTGTGCTTGGCAACTTTGTAAATCGTGCCCTTGTTCTTACCCAAAAGTATTATGGTGGCGTTGTTCCTGCTTGTGGCGAACTTACAGAGTATGATAGAGAGACTATCGCAGAACTCTCTACTATCAAGTCTTCACTTGAGAACAATATCGAAAACTATCGTTTCCGCGAGGCTCTGAAGGATGCAATGAACTTTGCGCGAATTGGTAATAAATATCTTGCAGACAGCGAGCCGTGGAAGGTTGTAAAAACTGATGCAGAGCGTGTCAAGACAATTTTGAACATCGCATTGCAGATTACTGCGAATATTGCTACTGCTATTGAGCCGTTTATGCCATTTTCAGCTACTAAGATACTCAATATGTTGAATATCAACAAGTTGGGTTGGGATACACTCGGCTCTATGGATGTTATCGAGGCCGGCCACACTATTGGAACTCCATCTTTGCTCTTTGAGAAGATTGAGGATGAGACTATTCAGCGCCAGTTGGATAAACTCGAGGCAACTAAGGCTGCAAATGCCGCTGCTGAGGTTAAGGCTGAGCCACAGAAGGAGGAGTGTTCGTTTGACGACTTCCAGAAGATGGATATCCGCGTTTCAACCATCCTTGCAGCAGAGAAGGTTGCAAAGACAAAGAAACTTCTGAAACTTACAGTAGATACAGGTATCGATCAGCGTACAATTGTTTCAGGTATTGCTGAGCATTTTACTCCTGAGGAGCTTGTCGGTCAGCAGGTTCTTGTTCTTGTTAACCTTGCTCCACGAGAGTTGAAGGGTATCTTGTCGCAGGGTATGATACTTATGGCAGAGGATGCTACCGGAGCTTTGCGTTTAGTTCAGCCGTCTGAGGCAGTTAAGGCTGGTTCAATGGTAGGTTAATGTTCCACGGGGAACAATTTTGTAGAGATGAATTGTAATTGGGAAGAACTCGGGTTTGACTTTAATCCTACGGGAGGAGAGAATGTCCGCTACTATTTTAAGGATGGTAGTTGGAGTGATGCTCAATATACCACAGATGAGTATATACCTGTTCATATATCTTCTGCTTGCTTAAACTATGGTTTGCAGGCTTTTGAGGGAATGAAGGCTTTTAGAGGTGTGGATGGAAAAGTTAGGCTTTTCCGTCCTCACGCTCATTATAAGCGTATGTCGGCAGGTGCGCGCAAACTCTGTTTGCCAATGGTTGGCGAGCGGATGTTTATAGAAAGCTGTGTTGAGATTGTGCGCCGAAATTTACAATTTTTACCGCCATACGAGTCGCGCGCAGCTCTTTATGTTCGTCCTGTTCTCTTTGGTACAAAACCTTGTTTGACTGTTCAGGCTTATAAAGAGGCGGGTTTTTGCGTCTTCGCTACGCCCGTAGGTCCATATTTTAAGGAGGGAATTCACCCTATTAATGCCATTGTAAATCGCAATCAGGATCGTTCTGCACCTCTTGGTACGGGCGATGTTAAGGTGGGTGGAAATTACGCTTCGTCAATGCTCTCTTGTGAACAGGCCCACGAATTGGGTTATAAGGCTGTGCTTTATACGGAGTGCATTGAGCATAGGTATATAGAGGAGTGTGGCGCAGCCAACTTTATTGCGATAAAAGGGAACAACTATTTAACGCCAAAATCCCCTTCTATTTTGCCATCAATAACCAACGACTCACTTAGGCAAATTGCTCGTGATAAGGGTTTCGTGGTTGAGGAGCGACCTATTGATGTTGCAGAGCTGCCAACTTTTGATGAATGTGGAGCTTGTGGTACGGGTGCTATTATTACGCCGTTGGGAAATGTTTTTGATCCGGATACGGGCAAAACAATCCACTTCTGCGATGAAACAGGCCCTGTGCTGCTTGATTTGTACGAAACTTTCCAGAATATCCAGTACGGCCGTACGGAAGATAAGTATGGTTGGTGTGTTTTGGTAGAGTAAGATGTGAAAATAAAAAATGTTCCTCGTGGTGTTCCACGGGGAACATTTTGTTTTATCTGCCAAATCTCATAAGGAGAACATTGATATCGGCAGGTGATACACCAGGTATTCTTGACGCTTGTGCGATAGTTGTTGGGCGTATTTTTTGCAACTTTTGACGAGCTTCTATTGTTAAAGAGTGCATTTGGCTATAGTCAAAATTTGCAGGAATAGTGATATTTTCGAGCCTGTGCAGTTTTTCTGCAACCAATTTTTCGCGCTCGATGTAGCCACTATACTTAATCTCTATCTCTGCCTCCTCGATAATTTCGTCGGTTATGTTGTTTTGCTTTACAAACTTTTTAAGCTTAGGCAAAACCTTTACGAGGCTTGGCAGGGTTAGATCGTTGCGCAAAGCAAGGTCAAAAATTTTCTTGCCTTGTGAAATTGGTGCTAAATTTAGCGAAATTAAATACTCTTGAATTTCCGATATTTTGACGCTCTGTGTGCGAGTGTAGGAAATAAGCAAATTTAAGAGTGATTTTTTTTCTTCAAATTTTTCAAACCTTTTTTGAGAAATAAGACCCAATTCGTGCCCAAGTGGAGTGAGTCGCATATCGGCATTGTCTTGTCTGAGCAAAATTCTATACTCTGCTCGCGATGTAAACATTCGGTATGGTTCATCCACACCCTTTGTTACAAGGTCGTCAATAAGAACACCAATATATGCCTGATCGCGCTGAAGAACGATTGGCTGCTCTCCATTGATTTTGCGTGTTGCGTTAATTCCTGCAAGAAGACCTTGTGCGGCAGCCTCTTCGTAACCTGTTGTACCGTTCACCTGACCCGCAAAGTAGAGATTATCAACAATTTTTGTCTCAAGCGAGTGGGTTAGTTGTGTCGGTGGGAAGTAGTCGTACTCTATGGCGTAGCCGGGGCGATAGATATGTACATCCTCAAGTCCAACAATCTTGTGTAAGGCCTCCATTTGCACCTGATATGGTAGCGATGAAGAGAAGCCGTTGAGGTAGTATTCGTTTGTTGTAACACCCTCAGGCTCAAGGAATAACTGATGTTGTTCCTTGTCGGCAAAGGTGCGCAGTTTGTCCTCTATGCTTGGGCAATATCGTGGTCCTATACCCTTAATTGTTCCGTTGAACAGCGGTGAGTCCTCAAATCCCGTGCGCAATGTGTCGTGAACCTCTTTTGAGGTATAGACCATAAAGCAGGGGAGTTGTTCCTCAACGGGTTTTGTGTCGTCAGAGAAGGAGAACTTAGACGGGTTTTCGTCGCCATATTGGCACTCTAACGCCTCAAAATTGATAGTTCTTGCATCGAGGCGTGCCGGAGTTCCGGTCTTCATTCTTCCGACCTCAAAACCGGCGTTTTTGAGCCTTTCTGTTATGCCGAAACTTGCTGCATCGCCCGCTCTGCCACCTGTTGCAGACTCTCTTCCGCAGTGCATTAGGCCTCCGAGGAATGTTCCAGCTGTAAGGATGACACACTTTGCCCCAAAAACCACGCCCATTTGCGTTTTTACGCCCTTTACGCGGGGTTTAGCGCCCTCGGTATCAAAGAGTATATCAACGACCGAGTCTTGCCAAATATAGAGGTTTTTGGTGTTTTCGAGGAAGTGTCGCCATTCGCTCGAGAAGCGACTCTTGTCACATTGTGCTCTTGGTGACCACATAGCGGCACCTTTAGAGCGGTTGAGCATACGGAATTGAATGGTTGTAAGGTCGGTCACGATGCCTGTCATACCGCCCAGCGCGTCTATCTCGCGAACAATTTGACCTTTAGCAACACCACCAATGGCAGGGTTGCACGACATCGAGGCAAACTTGGTCATATCCATTGTGAGCAAAAGGGTTTTTGCACCCATTCGTGCTGCGGCACTTGCTGCCTCACATCCGGCGTGACCTCCGCCGACAACTATAACATCATAAACCATCACTACCCTACTTTTTAGAACTAAACTGAGAGTTAAATAGTGCTAAATACTTATCCTCCTTTTGGTGCATAACCGCCTCACTATCAGGGGTTTTGTCGCCCTGGCCACATAGGTGCAACACACCGTGAACAACAACGCGGAGCATCTCTTGTGCCGCCGTTGTTTTGTATATCTTAGCGTTGTCTGCAACTGTCTGATAATCAATGTATATATCGCCCGAAATGAAACCTTCGTCAAGGTTTGAGTAGTCAAAAGTTATAATATCGGTAAAGTAGTCGTGACCAACAAAATCTATATTCATTTGGCGGTGCAATGACGAGGGGCAGAAAATATAGTTTATCTCCCCTATTTCAAGTTCGCCCTCATCCTTTGCTACAGCGCGTAGCCAGGCGCGAATATTTCGTTTTTGGGGCAGTTGGTAGTTGCACTGTTCGCAGTAGTAGTTTACATCCATACTATTTGAAGAGATTTGAGGCCTTGAGTGTTACCTTCGGGTTTGGAGAGTGGATAGCAAAGAGAATTTTATACTCCACATTCATAGTCGAAGGGTTAACCATCGTGGCGATAGTTCCGATTTTTTGATTCTTCATAACTCTCTCTTCCTGCTGAACGCATACATCCGAGAGGTTGGCGTACGAAGAGATATACTCGCCGTGGGCGATGTAAATGTCGTATTTATTGTTGATTTTATTGCGCGAAATACGCACCACTTTGCCTTCGTAGATAGAGTTTACATTGGCGCCCTTAGAGCCCAATATTTCGGCTGTATTTGCGTTGTATCGCACTACCCTGCCGCCGGCAACAGGCAGCCTTAAGCCGCGTGTGGCACTGCTGAAACCACTACCCGATTTGTTACCCTTGGTGATTTTACGCAACTCGGCAATAGCAGAGTTTAGGCGCTTTTCGTGTGCAGACATTGATGCCTGAACCGAGCGCTCCTTCTCGGACATTTGGCGAATGGTTGCCTTTGCCAAATCGCGTTCGTCACGCATCTTTTTGCGCTGCTTGTCGAGCTTACGCTTAACCTCATCAACCTCACTGCGCCTGCTTGCCAACTTGCGACGCTGTGCCTCCAAATCCTCGCGTGCCTGAGCCAAGCGGTTCATCTGTGCCTGACGGTGGAGAGTTGCGCTACGAAGCGACGCTATACGGCGCGCTAAATCGACAGTCGAGGAGGCAGAAAAGATGTAGGCTAAGGTGCTGTTATGTCGATAGTTGCGATATGCCTCGCGGGAGAGGTTGGCACAACTTTTTTCCAGTTCCACAATGGTCTGCGACATCTCCCCCATCTCCTTTTCGGCATTGTTAATGCTGCGATTTAGCTCTTTAATCTGCTTGTCGCGCGCGGCAATGAGGGCGTTTCGTTTCTCTATTTGTGAAGCAAGCGAGTTGACGAGGCGCTGCTTGGAGTCTTTGTTTTTTTTGAGTTTTGCCAGCTCCTTCTCCTCCTTTTCTATGCTTGCCTCAAGTTGCTCTATGGTGCGACGCAGAGCGTGCTCATTCTGTGCATAGAGCGAGGTTGTGAGGGTTAGGCTTAGCAATATGAGGGTTAGAAATCGCTTCATTACTTGTCGCTTTTTGGGCTGTTGAGTCGTTGTTGTTGAGCCTCTATGCGGCTCTCAATCTTTTTGGAGTCAGCTCCGCGCTCAAGCGCTTTGCGCCAATATGTTTGCGCCATAAAAGTGTTGCCCAATGCGTCCAAAATGTCACCATAGTGGAGCGCCAATTCGGCAGAGTTGTTCTTATCAAAGCTAAGAGCCTGCTGCATATACTTTTTAGCCTGCTCATAGTCGCCCATTTTGTAATACACCCACGCAAGGGTGTCGAGATAGGTGGCATTGTTGGGGCTTAATTCTGTCGCCCTTTGTGCCATTTGGAGCGCCTGCTTCAGACTCTTCCCTAAGACGCTGAGGTGGTAGGCGTAGTTGTTCAGGACGATGGCGTTTTTGAGGTTGAAGTTGAGCGCCTTGGTGTAGGCGTCAAAGCATTTCCTGATCTCGCCCAAATCTTGGTATTGGTCGCCAATGCTGCCCCAAAGCGAGCTTTTGGCTTCGCTGTCCTGTGCAAATTTGAGAGCCGATTTAAGCGTTTTAATCGCTCCGATGTTATCCTTGCGCTCCATTTGCAACCACGATTTAAGCTGCCAAAAACGGTTGTTTTCGGGGTATAGTTTTATGCCTCGGTCAACATATAACTCCACCGAGTCTTTGCGCTCGAGGTAGTTTTCTATCTCGATTATGCGACCCAAATCGTCGGCTGTAGGTGCAGTAGAGGCTGTGCGCCTCTTGAGCAATACCAACGCGTCGGCAGTCTGGTTTGCAGCTATAAGGTGGGTGATGTAGCGATCTGTGACCTGCTCATCTTCTGGATAGCGGTTGTATAGATGGTTGATTATACGGCCAACTTGTAGAAAATACTTGCGATAAAAGTCGCGCTTTGATGTAACGCTCTCAACTATCATCTTTTTGCTGGCAAGGGGTACCTGCTCTAAGGCGATGATACTGTTCCACACCGTCAACATATCGTTGTGGCGTTTGCGCGAATCTAAAAAGCCGGCATATGAGAACCATAGAGATGGGTTTTCCTTGTCGATTTCTATCGCCCTCTTGTATGACACTTCGGCAAGAGAATCAGCCTCCATTGCGGAGTAAATATCGGCAAGCGATGAGTGGTTTTCTGCCTCGTAAGGGTACTTTTCAACCGTCTCCAATGCCCTCTTTAGAGCGCTCTCCATATCGCCCTTCTCCATATAGAGTTGTTGGCGCATACGGTTGAAAAATGACATTTCGCCCAATCTAACCTCCGCTGAGTCGATGACGGCCAAAGCCTTGTCTGTCTCCTTGCTCATATTGTGCAATAGAGCAAGCAGGCGGAAGTGGTCTGGCTCTTGGCTATCCTTAACAATGCGGGTAAGCAACTGCTTACTCCTGTCGTACTGCTTGGCGCGCAGGGATATCTCGGCCGCCTGCTCAAGAAGGTGGTGGTCTGTGCTATCGGTCGCAATAGCTCGCTCGGCAGCCTTGAGGGCCTTTTGGGGATCGCGCTCAAGGCGAGAGAGCAGATTGTTGGCGGCTGTGTAGGTCGAGTCTATCACAAGAGCTTGATTTACAAGCTCATAGGCTTTGGTGCTATCGCGGTATATTACCAAACGCTTGAGCGCTTGGGTGTATAGGTCGAACTGTTTACTACCCTGCGCAATGATACTCTGCGGCGCAAAAGCACCGCAGAATAGAGCCACTGCTGCAACGATGTAGAAGACAGTTCTTTTCATACATTAAGCCTTAAAGTACGCTGTCAAATTGGTGGAGGAAGCGCACATCGTTCTCAAAATAGAGTCGCAAATCCTTAACACCGAACTTGAGCATAGCGATACGCTCAACTCCCATACCAAACGCAAAACCTGAGTACTCGTTCGGGTCGATATTGTTGGCGATAAGCACATTTGGGTCAACCATACCGCAACCCAAAATCTCCAGCCAACCTGTACCCTTACAAACAGGGCAGCCCTTTCCGCCACAGAGGTTGCAAGATACATCTACCTCGGCTGAAGGCTCTGTGAATGGGAAGTATGAAGGTCGCATACGGATTTGGGTATTCTCACCAAAGAGCTCCTTTGCAAAGTAGAGCAAAGACTGCTTGAGGTCGGCAAACGATACATTTTTGTCGATATAAAGACCTTCAATCTGGTGGAAGATGCAGTGTGCGCGGTAAGAGATAGCCTCATTACGGAATACGCGACCAGGGCAGATTACGCGGATTGGCGGCTTCTGGTTCTCCATTGTGCGTACCTGAATAGACGAGGTGTGGGTACGCAGAAGAATATCCTTTTCGCTTGGCTCAGAAGAGTTCTTCTCAATAAAGAAAGTATCCTGCATATCGCGAGCGGGGTGCTCCGGTGGGAAGTTGAGGGCAGAGAATACATGGTGATCATCCTCAATCTCCGGACCATCGGCTACAGTGTAACCCAAGCGAGCAAAAATCTCGATAATCTCGTTCTTAACCAAAGAGATAGGGTGGCGTGAGCCCAACTGCTCAGCGCTACCAGGGCGGCTCATATCCTCAATCTTGCTCTGGTTGGCATTGCTGTTCTCAGCGGCCTCGCGAAGAGTCTCAATTTTGGCAAGAATAGCCTGCTTGAGACCATTGATTTTCTGGCCATACTCGCGCTTGAGCTCAGGAGCAACCGTCTTAAACTCCTCCATAAGAGCAGTAAGTTCTCCCTTCTTACCAATCATTTTGATGCGGAAATCTTCAATTTCGGCCAATTTGTCAGAGTTAAACTGTTCTACTCTGTTTAATAATTCGCTAATTTTAGTATCCATATAGTTATGTTTTGTATTTTTCCACAAAAAGTAATAACTTTACGCGGTATATAAGCGTTATAAGCGACAAAATTACAAAAAATTTGGTGAAATGTTGCGTAAATGTCTAATATTTATAGCATTCCTTTTCTCTACCGTGGCTCTTTATGGTCAGGGCGTGGGCGTTGTGCTTAGTGGTGGTGGTGCAAAGGGTCTGTATCATATTGGCGTTTTGCAGGCATTGGAGGAGAATCAGGTGGCCATAGATTATATTGCCGGCACATCTATGGGCTCAATTATTGGTGGCTTATATGCAGCCGGTTATACCCCTGAGCAGATGCGTCAAATAGCACTCTCTGGCGACCTTGAAAAGTGGGTGTCGGGTAGAATAGACAAAAACCATCACCGCTACTACCGTGAGCAGGATATCCCACCCGCGCTCTTTACCTTCCGATTTAATATTGATCGCGACTCAACCGACCATAGCAGTAAGCATAAGGGTGTGAAGATGCAGCACTCTATTCTACAGTTGCCTACCGACTTTATATCCTCTACGCAGGTGGAGCTGGCGCTCAATGAGATTTTTAAGCCTGCAACTATAGCCTCAAATCGCGACTTTGACAAGCTTATGGTGCCATTTTTCTGTGTGGCTGCAGATATGAACCAGCGTAAGGCTGTTGTTTTTCGTGATGGCGATTTGGATGAGGCTATTCGTGCCTCTATGTCTATACCATTCGTCTTTAAGCCCTTTAGCAAGAAGGATATGTTGCTCTATGACGGTGGTGTTTTCAATAACTTCCCGTGGCAGTATATGGTTGAGGACTATAAGCCTGACCATATTATAGGCGTTAAGTGTACTTCAGAAAACAAGGTGGTCAATGATAGCAGCAGCGTTGTTGATCAGGCGATGATGTTTATTATGAACCGCACCGATTACGCTCTGCCAGAGCAGGGTAATATACTGATAGATCGTGTTGTCGATGCGGGTATGTTGGAGTTTCATAAGGCCGAGCAAATCATCCAGCAGGGTTATGATGATACAATGGAGCGTATTGATGAGATTTTGGCCACAATACCCCATCGTCGCAGCATTGAGCAGATTAATAAGCGCCGTGAACAGTTCCTCTCGCGATGCCCTGAGATGGTTCTCTCTCGCCCTAATATCGAGGGTATAACACCTCAACAAGAGCGCTATGTTAGAGCTGTAATGCTGGCGCGTAAGAGCGATAACGACTCCCTTAAAACCTTTGCCGACTTCCGCTCGGGTTTGTTTGACTTATTGGCCGAGGGAGACTTTGTGGCGGAGTATCCTCACTTTGAGTATATCGACTCCCTAAGACACTTCCGCCCTACTCTTCACCTCCACCAACAGCCCTCTTTGCGTGCTACTATTGGCGGTATGCTTTCATCTACGGCCTACAACCAGGTACGCCTGGCGCTGCGATATGAGCATATCGGTCGCGTAGGTCTGCAGGGTGCTGCTCTACTCTATTTAGGCCCTGTTTATAACGCTGGAAAGTTGGGTGGTCGCGTCTTTATATCGCCACGCAGCCCTCTGTTTTTCGACCTGAATTATATATTCTCGGTGCGAAATACAAACTATGGAAACTTTGGTAACCTTACGCGCGTAGATAACACCCTGCGAAAGAAACACTCCGAGCAATATGCAAGTCTTACGGCCGGCTGGTCATCAACAAGGCACTCTATTCTGCAAGCTACATTCAATGGTGGACAGGACTCTTATCGCTTTGAGGATGATATCTACCCTACCCGCTTTAGGTTCTTTTCATCTCAGCTCCAATTCCGTCGCAGTACGCTCGATAATGCTGTAAATCCAGTGAGTGGTAGCCGCCTCGATGTGTCGGGCATTTTTGTTACCGGTCAGGATCGCTGGGTCGATGAGTTTGACTTCGGTTTGACGCGAGAATTTGCGGAGCACCGCGAGTGGCTTGGCGCAAAACTGTCGTGGCAACACTATTTGCCTTTTACAGCAACACGCTGGTTTACATTTGGTTATAGCCTTGAGGGTGTATTTACCAACCACCCGCGTTTTGAGGACCTGAAGGCAACAAATGTGTCGTTGCCACTCTATGCCCCAACCACCCACTCGCAGATGATGTATATGCCTCAGTACCACTCTTCGCGATATGTGGCTGCGGGTCTTATGCCTACATTCCGCCTCTATGATAACCTCTATCTGCGCACCTCGTTCTATGCTATGTTCCGTCGTGCCGAGGCGGGTATAAGCCGTCAATGGCAGTATATATCCGATATATCGCTAACCTATCGTACCATAGCAGGCCCTGTTAGCCTCTCTATATGCAAATACGGACTCAATAACGCCAATAACTTCTATATGTCCCTTAATTTTGGCTATCCGTTGTTTGCGCCTAAGGGTACTTTCTATTAATTCTTTGTATTTGTCGTGATAAAGGCATACCTGCTGCCGCTAACATATAAAACAGGCAAAGGGTCGTACGGCAAAAATTATAGTGATAATGGCGTATTTACTGCCGCTACCTTGTTTTCGTCAAAGGGCAGTACGAGTTAGTACAGCCCTTCGCCTCAAACTTCGGCGAGCGTTAACCCTCCGTTGGAGGCTTTTCACTGCTTCGCCTCAGCAATATCGGTCGCGGTGCTTTGCAACCACAAAGCGCAAGTTTGAAAATCAGTGAGCAAGCCCCCATTTTCAACCTCACCCTTTGCACCTTCGGTGGCTACCGCTATTGCGTTCGGCTTAATCGCAGCGTTGCATCTACGCCTTTCTGACGACAAATCGGTGCAAAGAATGGAT
>JAFNYE010000176.1 GCA_017383345.1 Alistipes sp.
GATTGGGACCGTACCTGCTTTACTATGGACGAGGCTCGTACTCAGAGCGTTATTCAGGTATTCTGCGACCTCTATAACAAGGGTAAAATCTATCGCGGTGTGCGTATGGTGCATTGGGATCCGTCTGCAAAGACCGCCCTTTCTGACGAGGAGGTTATATACAAAGAGTCGCAGGGTAAACTCTACTACCTGCGTTATAAGCTTGAGGGTACTGACCGCAATATTATCGTTGCAACAACTCGCCCTGAGACTATCTTGGGCGATACTGCGGTCTGCCTTAACCCTAATGACCCTCGTTATGCCGACATCCCTGAGGGCGCACGCGTTATTGTGCCACTTGTAGGTCGCTCAATTCCAATTATCCGCGACGAGTATGTTGATATCGAGTTCGGAACAGGCGCGTTGAAGGTTACCCCTGCACACGATGTAAACGACTATATGCTCGGCGAGAAGTTCGGTCTTGAGACTATCGATATCTTCAACGACGATGGTACTATCAACGACAAGGTTGGCCTCTATGTGGGTGTTGACCGCTTTGAGTGCCGTAAGCAGATTGAGAAGGACCTTGAGGCTGCGGGCCTTATGGAGAAGACCGAGGCTTACACCAACAATGTGGGCTACTCTGAGCGTACAGGTGTGGCTATTGAACCTAAGCTCTCAATGCAGTGGTTTATGTCTATGTCGGAGATTGCTAAGCCTGCAACAAAGGCTGTGCTTGAGGATATCATCCGCTTTGTGCCTGAGAAGTATAAGAACACCTATCGCCACTGGATGGAGAACATCAAGGATTGGTGTATCTCGCGTCAGCTTTGGTGGGGTCAGCGTATTCCGGCATACTATCTGCCAAAGGGTGGTTATGTAGTTGCTCAGACCGCCGAGGAGGCCCTTGTTCTTGCTCAGCAGAAGAGTGGTGACAACACTTTGACCCTCGCCGACCTTCGTCAGGATGAGGATGTACTCGATACCTGGTTTAGCTCTTGGTTGTGGCCTATCTCGGTATTTGACGGTATCCGCAACCCTGATAACGAGCAGATTAAGTACTACTATCCAACCAACGACCTTGTTACCGGTCCGGATATCATCTTCTTCTGGGTGGCTCGTATGATTATGGCGGGCTATGAGTACCGTGGTCAGATGCCGTTCCGCAATGTCTATTTCACAGGTATCGTGCGCGATAAGATTGGCCGTAAGATGTCTAAGCAGCTCGGTAACTCGCCAGATCCACTCGACTTGATTGCTCAGTATGGTGCTGACGGTGTCCGTGTGGCTATGATGCTCTGCTCAAGCGCGGGTAATGACCTTATGTTTGATGATACACTCTGCGAGCAGGGCCGTAACTTCGGTAATAAGATTTGGAACGCATACCGCCTTATCAATGGTTGGAGCGTTGACCAGAACCTCGCCCAGAGCGAAAATAACGCTGCTGCAGTAGCGTGGTTTACTCAGAAACTCAATGCTGCCCTTACCGAGATAGAGGATAACTTCAATAGCTACCGCATCTCTGAGGCGCTTATGGTTGCCTATAAACTCTTCTGGGATGACTTCAGTGGCTGGTACTTGGAGATTGTTAAGCCTGCATACGGCACTCCTGCCGATAAGACTACCGTTGAGCAGACTAAGCACTTCTTTGAGCAGCTGATGCTCGTGTTGCATCCATTTATGCCATTCGTAACCGAGGAGATTTGGCAGGATCTTGCTCCACGCGCCGCTGGCGAGTCTATTATGGTTAGCGCTATGCCTAAGGCTGAGGCTACCGATGAGGCTTTGTTGGCTCGCTTTGCTCTGCTTCAGGAGGCTGTGTCGGCTATCCGTAATGTGCGCAAGCAGAAGAATATGCCGCAGAAGGAGGCTGTTGAACTCAAGGTTGTCGTTGACGAAAACTACCCTAAGGAGTTTGAGGCTGTACTCGTGAAGATGGGTAACCTTAAGGCTGTAACCCCTGTTACCGAGAAAAACCCTACCGACGCAGGCTTCATCGTTAAGACTACCCAGTACTTTATCCCTATGGGCGATAATGTCAATGTGGAGGAGGAGATTGCTAAGCTTGAGAAAAACCTCGCTTACTTTGAGGGCTTCCTCGCCTCTGTTATGAAGAAACTCTCTAACGAACGCTTTGTCTCTTCAGCACCGGCTCAGGTTGTAGCTAACGAGCGCGCTAAGCAGTCGGATGCGGAGGCTAAGATTGCAGCTATTAAGGAGCAGTTGGCTGCATTGAAGTAATTTTAGCGTGATAGTGGCGTATTTCCTGCCGCTACCTCTCGCTCCAACAAAGGGCAGTACCACAAGTACAGCCCTTCGTTGTTTCTCAAGGCGAGCGTTGTAAATCCACCACTCTGACGCTAAAATGGTGCGAGAAATAACCGACGATGCGTTGGGTAGGGTCAAAGTAGGGAGTTTAGGGAATTTAAGGAGTATAAGGAGTTTAAGGAGTTTAAGGAGTTTAGAAAATCACTAACTTCCCTAATTTCTCTAAATTCCCTAATTTTCCTTGCGCTGTTCTGCGTCAGCCACACTCCAGAGCGGTTGTGGTGCGTCAGCCTCGCACACCCACTATTCGCGCACCCGGAGCGTAGCGACTAAGTCCCCCTTTGCCAAAGGGGGATTTAGGGGGAATGTAAATATCTTTTATAGTTTTAGATAGCGCTTGTTCTCGTGTTTAGGTTGCCCCGTAGGGGTAAGACAAAAGGGGGTTAACCTCAAGCTTGCTTGAACTCAAAAGCGCTGTTCTGCGTCAGCCACACTCCAGAGCGGTTGTGGTGCGAATGAATGGCGGTAGGGAGTTTAGTGAGTTTAAGGAGTTTAGGGAGTTTAGGGATATGACATAAAATCAC
>JAFNYE010000177.1 GCA_017383345.1 Alistipes sp.
AGATAACGAAAAAGGTTGGAGAGCATATTAACGCTCACCACAACCACACCGAGCAGAGCCAATACGCGGGTCATAGTAAACTCAGCGCCGAAAATCTGCGTATAAATATAGCTCAACCAATCGGTCAGCGCTTGCTCATTAAAGGCAACTGCCGGCGCCTGATATGTCGGCACGAAAGTAAAGCCCTTATCGAACATTGTGTTCAAGATAGGAATAATAAGGGCGTATGTAGCGGTATTAAACAGTGCGTGCAATGCTGCCGTAAAGAAGTACGGAACGGCATATTTGCTTATCGGGCTTGCAAACTTAAGTAGGCGCAAGTAGGTTTTCAACATATTTTTACTCTTTTATTGGGCTGAGCCTATACAAGGCCCTCGGCATGATACTCCTCAACTGCTTTGATATAGTGGGCGATGGTATCCTCCATATTCATAAACGACTTTCCTCCCGCAGCATTCTTGTGACCACCGCCATTGAAATATCGGCGGGCAAAGGTGTTAACATCGACATTGCCGTGGCTTCGGAGCGAAACGCGGATAAAGCTACCCTGCTGCTCTGAAAACATTGCCGACATCTTGACCTTCTTTATTGAGAGCGGATAGTTAACAAAGCCCTCGCTATCGCCCTGCTGAAACCAGAAGCGACGCATCTCATCCTCCGTAAGCGACAGATAAGCAACTGTACCCTTGAGCAGGGTCTTCATCTTGCGGTTGATAACATAGCCAAACAGACGCGCACGACCCTCGGTAAAGGAGTTATAGACATTGTTGTAGATTGTAGGCACATCTATGCCGGTCTCCAACAAATCGGCTGCTGCGCGGAAGAGTTGCGGGTTGATTGTAGAGAAGGCGAAGTTGCCTGTATCGGTAATCATACCGACATAGAGCAGCGTGGCAATATCCTTGTCTAACACCTCAGTACCATAGGCCGCCTTGATAATCTCATATACCAAGTAGGCTGTACTTGAAGACTCAGGGAATGAAAACACCAAATCAAACTCATCCGACGGGCTTAAGTGGTGGTCTATAAGGATACGCTTGGCGTGGTTGTTTTGAGCAATAACCTCACTCAATGCCTCAAGGCGAGAGAGGGAACTCATATCAGCACAAATAACCACCTCGGCTGCTGCGATAACACTCTGGGCAATGCCAATCTTATCCTGTGCGTGGATAATGAGGTTGTCGGTGTCGGGCATCCACTTGAGATAATACGGGAAACGGTTGGGCAGAATACAGCTGACGCTGTGACCCTTTGCCTGAAGCACTTTTGCCATAGCCAAAGAGGAGCCAATAGCATCACCATCAGGGTTAGTGTGCGAGAGGATAACTACCTTCTTGGGCTGGTCAAGCAGAGATTTGAAAATCTCAATTTTCTCTAAATCAATATTCATAGCCCACAAAGTTAATAAATTTTCAATAAAAAACAAAAAACACCCCTATCGCCACATTCTATAGAACACCTTCTTGGCAAAAAGCACATAAGGCACCAAATCGACAACAAAGCAAGGTTTCTGACACACCGCCCTCCACCAACGGTGCAGATATTGCCCTACCGTGCCGTGATAAGATAGCACCCACAGGGCGGTATGGAGCTTGCGGCGGAGTAAAAATCTATTCATTTTTGACTCGCCATAATGGGCATCAAACCAGACCATAATGTCGGCCAAAGAGTCGCAGAACGAAATTCGCTTTCGCCAATCGGTGCTATGGCTCACACTTGTGTCGAGAACGCGATGCACCGCTGTAACGCAATCTATCGCGCATATTTTCTGTGTCGCAGCAAACCACAACCACATAGGCAAATCGTCGGTCTGCCAATTGTACAAGTGAGGCTTAACCTCATCGTAGTAGCGCAAAATCATATCGCGACGGGCAAGAGTTGTACAGTTTTCGGCCGTATTGAGAACAAGCATATCGGCAAAACTCTCGTGAAGCTTACCCTGCGGGTAGATGGTGCTTCTGGTCTGACTCTTGCGCTCAGAGCGGGTGTAACACATCGCCGCCCCAGCCTCTTTGATAGCACCAACCTGCATCTGAAGCTTATTGCTATCGCTAAAGTAGTCATCGCCATCGAGCATAGCGATATATTCGCCGCGACAAGCCTCTATAGTACGGCGGTAATTGGCGTGCATACCTACATTTTGGGGCGAGGTTACAACCCGCACCACATCGGGGTATTGTTGCTCATATTGGCGGCATATTTCAAGGGTACTATCGGTGCTGCAATCCTCGCCGATGACAATCTCCACGCCAAAATCGGTATGCTGCGCAAGCACGCTCTCTATCGCCTGTGAAATGTAGGCTTCGTGGTTATAGGTGGTCATACAGACCGAGACGAGAGGCATCATAGTACAGTAAGTTTAGCCAACTTGGCAAGCAGGGTCTTTTTGCCGTATGTCGCGCCAAAATCGACCTCGAGCTTATGGTCGGTAGCCAACGGTTCTATAGCCACAATGGTGCCTTGACCAAATTTAGGGTGCGACACGCGCTGTCCGACACTATATGAGCAAGGGGCGAGGTTTGAAGAGCCGCTTGCAGGTGCGGTATTGACCTTCTTGAGGCGGTCAACGCTATAGGATGGTTGTTGTGGCTGAGGTTGTGGTTTGGGCGCAGTTGGCTGTGTAGCTTTACGCTCCTGAAAGCGCACATCGTACCTGCGACGCATTACCGTCGTTGCATCCTCCTGCTCATCTATATTCAGGGCGCGATTGCGGCGTGCCCCTCGAAGGTCAAAGTCACTCTCGACATATTTTGAGTCTATCTCGCTAAGGAAGCGGCTCGGTGTAGAGAAACTCATCTGACCCCAACGGAAACGCATATCCGTACAACTGAGAGTTGCCAACTTCTTGGCGCGCGTAAGGGCTACATAGAACAAACGACGCTCCTCCTCAACACCCTCAAGACTCTCTATTGCCATCAGTGACGGGAAGAGATTTTCCTCACAGCCTACAATATAGACATACTTATACTCCAGACCCTTAGCCGAGTGTACGGTCATAAGGGTAACCTTATTGTTACTCTCAGGGTCCTCGTTGTCCATATCGCTCATAAGCATAACATTGGCCAACCACTCCTCAACCGTAGGTGTTTCAAACTCCTCACGCTCGCCATTTCTAATCTCCGCCTCAGTGCGCTCGGTGTACTCCTGCATAGTGTTGAGCAACTCCTCGATATTATCTATTGCCGACTGCGCCTCTGGCGTATTAGTCACTCGATAAGAGGTAATCAATCCCGAGCGGGTTGCCAGCTCTAAACCAAAGTCATAGAGACTCTTAATATCTCGCTCGGTGGCAACGGTGCGAATAAACGACACAAAGTCTGTAACCTTCTTGACAATAGCCTTCTCGACACTATCTTTTGGAGGCTGCTGCACAAGCGTATCTATAGCCTCCCACATAGAGCATCCTGCCGCCTGCGCTATAGCAGCAATACGGTCAACCGTTGTATCGCCAATACCACGCGCCGGAGTGTTTATCACACGCTTGAAAGCCTCGTCATCTTTAGGGTTGACAACAAGACGGATATATCCGAGCAGGTCCTTAATCTCCTTGTGGTCATAGAAGGAGTTGCCCTTGTAAATCTTATAAGGAATACCCTTGCGACGCAACGCCTCCTCAAGCACAAGTGACTGATTGTTTGTGCGATACAGTATTGCCGACTCTGACCACTCATCGCCACCCTCACGCACACGATCGCGCAAGTCGGTAACGACAAGTTCTGCCTCCTCGCGGTCGGTATATGCCTTGAATATGCGAATTTTATCACCCTGCTCGGCAGCCGAGAAGCACTGCTTCTGCATCTGGCGGGTGTTGTGCTTGATAACCGAGTTGGCAGCATCGACAATGGTCTGGGTTGAGCGGTAGTTCTGCTCAAGTTTGAACACCTGCGCCTGCGGATAGTCGCGCTTGAAGGAGAGGATGTTCTCAATCTTGGCGCCTCGGAAAGAGTAGATACTCTGCGCATCATCGCCCACAACACACACTCGGTTATGGCTGTGTGACAATCGGCGCACAATCAGATATTGGGCGTAGTTGGTATCTTGGTACTCATCGACCAAAATATACTGAAATTGGTCCTGATACTTTAGCAAAATATCGGGTCTGTCGCGCAACAAAATATTGGTCTGCAACAACAGGTCATCAAAGTCCATTGCGTTGTTGTGCTTACAACGACGGCAGTACTCAAGGTATATGTTGGCAAACTCAGGTATCATCTTCTCGCGATCCTCACCCGTAAGCGATGCATTGGCAGCATAGGCTCCCGGGGTTATAAGGCTGTTTTTAGCCGTTGAAATACGCGATTGAATAAGACCCGGCTTATACTTATCTTCATCCAGATTTCGCTCCTTGACAATGGTCTTGATAAGGTTTTTGCTATCGGTGGTCTCGTAGATTGTATATTCGCGAGTATAGCCTATAGCCTCGGCATTCTCACGCAAGATACGCGAAAAGATGGAGTGAAAAGTACCCATATTTATGCGTCTTGCCGCGCTGCCCACCATTGCGTCAATACGCTCACGCATCTCGTTTGCCGCCTTCTTGGTAAAGGTTAGCGCGAGGATATTGTCGGCTCTGACACCCTGTTCAAGCATATAGGCTATGCGCGAAGTGAGCACGCGCGTCTTGCCTGAGCCTGCGCCCGCAATGATTAGCGAGGGGGTAGTGTAGTTTATTACCGCCTCTTTTTGAGCCGGATTAAGACCTTCAAGTATTTTGCTCATAGCTATTCTCTTCTAAATTCTGAACAGGTTATCGCTGTAGCGATAGCCACATTGAGCGACTCGGAGCCGCATCTATCTGTAGGATATGGCGGAATAAAGAGTCGGTGTGTCACGCTCTTTTCACACTCGGGACTGATACCCTGACCCTCGTTACCCATAACGATTACGCCACACTTGCTCTTGGGTGTATGGTATATATTTTTGCCATCCAAGAAGGTGCCGTATATATTTGCACCACGCCCCTTCTGCTCCTTGAGCCACGACACAAGGTCGGTATAGTGGACTCTCACGCGGATAATTGCCCCCATAGTTGCCTGTACAACCTTTGGGTTGAAGCAGTCGGCACTATCCTCCGAGCAGACAATGTCGGTTATACCAAACCAATCGGCAAGGCGTATGATTGTACCCAGATTACCCGGATTTTGCACCCTGTCAAGAGCCAACACAAGGTTTTTGGTAGGCTCTGCAGCCCCTATATCGTAGCGCGGACACTCCACCACAGCAAGGGCATTATTCGAGCTTTTGAGCTGCGAGATACGCTCCATATCGCCCTGACTGATAACCTCAACGCCCTCCCACAACGGCTTTGTGGCATATATCTCTCGCACGGTAAGATGCGAGGAGCGAAGCTCTGCCACCAACTTCTCCCCCTCGGCAATAAATGCACCCTGCTCCACCCTGCCACGCTTATCGGCAAGGGCTTTGATAGACTTTATTTGGGCCTTCGTTATCATACCGTATAGGTTGTTCCCTCCTCTGCAAGAAGGGTATTTTCAAAAATCTCTTTAGCCTCATTGAGCAACACCTCGGGCGACTTATATCGCGACGAGAAGTGGCCTATAATGAGTCTTTGCGCCTCGGCTGCAACGGCTATACCCGCAGCGTCGGCAGCTGTCGAGTGACCGCGAGCCTTTGCATCCTTTGCAAACTCTTTGGTATAAGTCGCCTCGTGATAGAGCATTGTCACACCCTTTACCCTGCGAGCTGCAACGGCAGAGCGGGCCGTATCGGAGAGGTAGGCGTAACTCTTGGGCTCAAAAGGCAGATATGTAAGCTCGCTATTGGCTATAGTTGTGCCATCCTCCAGCACCACATCCTCACCACGCTTTGCCGCCACAATTTGCGCTATAGAGAGACCATACTTTGTAATCTTGAACTTATCCACATTAAGTTCAGGACTCTTCTCCTTAAATATATATCCCGAGCAAGGGACTCTATGCCGCAATGGCACACTCCACACCTCAAGGGTGCGGTTTTCAAAGATGCACTGGTGCTTGGTAGTATCAACCTCGACCCACTCTACCTGATAAGGCAGCTGCGTGTCAAAATACCTGAGGTGATACTCCAATATCTCCCCAAAGGGTCGCGGAGCATAGACCTTTAGAGCTGTTTGGCGGCCACAAAGCCCCATAGTCGAGAGCAACGGAAACAGACCGAATATATGGTCGCCGTGCAGGTGCGATATGAACACCCCGCGCAACTTGAGCGGATTGATGCCCATACGGAACATCTGCCGCTGCGTACC
>JAFNYE010000178.1 GCA_017383345.1 Alistipes sp.
CAATGGTGGTGGAACGAGAAGACCAGTCTCTGGATCGAGTGTACACTGCTCAGGAGTGAACTTGTAAGCACCGTGTGAAGTACCGATAGAGATAGCGAGTGAGTCGCAACCGGTCTTAGTAACGAAGTCAACAACCTCCTCTGGCTTAGTGTAGTGGCTCTCCTCTGCGCAAACCTCGTCCTCAACACCTGCAAGAACGCCGAGCTCACCCTCTACAGTTACATCGAACTGGTGTGCGTACTCTACAACCTTCTTTGTAAGTGCTACATTCTCGTCATAAGGGAGGTGGCTACCGTCGATCATTACTGATGAGAAGCCCATATCGATACAGCTCTTGCAAGTCTCGAAGCTATCGCCGTGGTCGAGGTGAAGAACGATCTGTGGGTTCTCCCAACCGAGCTCCTTAGCGTACTCTACAGCGCCCTCTGCCATATAGCGGAGAAGGGTCTGGTTAGCGTAGTTACGAGCGCCCTTAGAAACCTGAAGGATTACAGGAGACTTTGTCTCTGCAGCAGCCATAATGATTGCCTGCAACTGCTCCATATTGTTGAAGTTGAATGCAGGAACAGCGTAACCGCCGTCGATAGCCTTAGCAAACATCTCGCGAGTGTTTACAAGACCAAGATTTTTGTAAGAAATCATAATTCTCTAAATTTTATAGTTAACTAAAAAAGTAAATCCATTTACGCCCCAAAATTACAAAATATTTCTGAAACTGAGGCTCTTTATTCTCTAAAATATTAAATTCCACACAAATACTACCGTCAGCAATATTGGTACCACCCACTTTAATATAAAGTGGAGCAGCGGAAAGAGCCTTGCGCGAAGGGTATCCTGATTTGAAATCTCGCTGCGGAACACGCTCTTATCGAACACCCAGCCCGCAAAAATAGCTGTCAGCAGACCGCCCAACGGCATAAGTACATCGGCAGTAATGGTATCGAAAGCACCAAAGAACCACTCCCACTTAAGGCACACAACCGAAAGTAGGGCCGTAGCTGCGGTGGTAATGAATGCCGCCTTTTTGCGCTCGATGTTATGGTTCTCCTGCAAGTATTGGGTGATGACCTCGTGGAACGATATGGTCGATGTGAGTGCCGCCAAAGCTACAAGCAGGAAGAAGATAGCCGACCAGAGCTCTGTTGCGTGCATCTTATCAAAGATGAAAGGGAGCGTCTCAAAGAGCAGCGTAGGGCCGGCGGTAGGCTCAAGACCCTCGACACTAAAGACAGCGGGGAAGATAACCATACCCGAGAGCATCGCCACAAAGAAGGTCATAAGGCTGACCGAGAAGGATGTCTTTGTAAGGTTTGTGCCCTGCTTGAAGTAAGACGAGTAGGCAATCATACAACCCAAGCCGATAGAGAGCGAGAAGAAGGCTTGACCTATAGCGCTCACAACGGTCTTAACGGTAAAGGCCTTGCTAAAGTCGGGACGGAAGAAGAAGTCGTAGCCCTCCCCTGCTCCCACCATTGTAGCCGAGTGGACAACAAGCACAACAAGCATAACAAGCAGCACGGGCATAATGATTTTGGAGATGCGCTCCAGACCATTCTGCACACCCATAGCCACCACGATATGTGTGAGCGCCAAAAAGAGCATCGTATAGAACGGCTCACGCCACGACGAGGTAAAGGCTGTAAAGTATTGGTTAAAGTCGCCAGCCTGGTAGAGGCTACCCGTCACTGAGCCGACAAAATAGTCGAGCGACCAGCCTGCAACGATATAGTAGAAGCCTGAGATAAGCAGCGAGACAATCACGCTGTTATAGCCCAACCACTTCCAATGTTTTGAGAGTTGTTCGTATGCCTTAACGGGGCTCTTGCGCGTATGGGTACCGACAGCAAACTCGGCAAGCATTACGGGGATACCCACAACAAGCACACTGAGAAGATAGACAAGCAGAAAGGCTCCACCGCCATTTTCGCCCGTCATATAGGGGAAGCGCCAGATGCTTCCCAAACCGATTGCACTACCTGCGGCAACAAGTATTGCACCAACCTTGCTGCCAAAAGAGTCTCTTTTGCCCATAACCTACAAAAAAGCGTTAACGACCCCCTGTGAGCGTAACGCTGACCTTTCTAACCTTGCCACCAAGTGGCGGCGCTATCTTTGTGACGGTACACTCCACAACTACAATCTGCTCGAAGCGATTGAGGAGCGCACGGATAATATTTTGTGCCACGCACTCTATAGTAGCACAAGTTACAGCCATCTGCTCACGCACCACCTCGTAGGCTGTAAGGTAGTTAACCGCAAGGGTAACATCATCCTCAGCGGCGATGTTACCCAACGGTGTTGTAATCTTCAGCCCCACCTCAAAATGGCTGCCTGAGAGTTGTTCAAGGGAGTAACAGCCGTGGTAGGCGTGAAACTCCATACCCTCAAGAGTGATGGTGTAGAGCGGGTTGTTACTCATTGACAATAACCAAATAGTAGTTCTTCTTACCCTTCTGCACAAGCATATACTTGCCCGCAATAAGGTCGTCAGCAGTCACTACGGCTGCAATGTCGGCAACCTTCTGCTTATTGAGCGACACGCCACCACCCTGAATCATCTTGCGGCACTCGCCCTTAGATGGGAAGATGTTGGTCTTCTCTGCACACAGGTCGATGAACGAGCAACCCAAGTCGGCAGCAGAGATGTTGAACTGCGGCACGCCATCGAACACCTGAAGCAGGGTCTGCTCATCAAGGCGGCGCAGAGCCTCAGAGGTAGCCTGACCAAAGAGGATACCCGAAGCCTCCACAGCCTTCTCATACTCGGCAGCCGAGTGAATCATTGTGGTCACCTCCTGAGCAAGACGCTTCTGCAATACGCGCAAGTGCGGTGCAGCCTCGTGCTCGGCGATAAGAGCCTCAACGGTCTGGCGGTCAAGCAGAGTGAAGATCTTAATGTAACGCTTAGCGTCATCGTCAGACACATTGAGCCAGAACTGATAGAACTTATAAGGCGATGTATATTTTGCATCGAGCCATACATTACCGCTCTCGGTCTTACCAAACTTTGTACCATCAGCCTTAGTGATAAGTGGGCAGGTGATAGCAAATGCCTCAGCCTCAGAGCCGAGCTTACGACGGATAAGCTCCGTTCCTGTGGTGATGTTACCCCACTGGTCAGCACCACCGAGCTGCACCTTACAATTCATAGTCTGGTAGAGGTGCAAGAAGTCGTAGCCCTGCAAAAGCTGATATGTAAACTCGGTAAACGACATTCCGTCGCCCTCGCCATTGAAGCGCTTCTTAACCGAGTCCTTAGCCATCATATAGTTTACGGTAATGCACTTACCAATGTCACGCGCGAAATCAAGGAATGAGAACTCCTTCATCCAGTCATAGTTGTTCACAAGCACAGCGGCATTCTCGGCATCCGAATCGAAGTCGATAAGGCGAGCCAGCTGGCTCTTGATAGCCTCCTGATTGTGGCGCAATGCAGCCTCATCCAGAAGGTTACGCTCCTGCGACTTACCACTTGGGTCACCAATCATACCCGTTGCACCACCTACAAGCGCTACAGGACGGTGACCGCACATCTGAAGGTGCTTGAGAATCATTACACCTACAAGGTGACCTATATGAAGTGAGTCCGCTGTAGGGTCAATACCCAAGTATGCGGTAGTCATCTCCTTCTCCAACTGCTCCTCAGCGCCAGGCATAATGGTATGTATCATACCGCGCCACTGAAGCTCCTCTACAAAATTCTTTCTTGCCATTTTATACTATTTAATCAAAATTACTCAATATTCAGTTTCATCGTTGCCACCAGCTTCTCAAACAGAGGCGAGCAGGAGGCTATATGGGCCAACCTATCCTCTATCTTGACAGGTCGCAACTTTATCTCGGTCTCATTGACCACAATCTCCAGCAACGGCACTCCGTCAAGCTCGGCACACTCGGCAATAATCTCCTGTATCTCCGAGCGGCAGGAGTTCAAGTCCTCGTTAAGCACACGGGTAGGGACCTCAACAACCACCTTGTTGCCCTCAATACGCACCTTCTCAAAGGCGGGTATCAGGCGTGGGTGACGACGGGTAATCTCCGCCACAAAGGCCTCGCGATTGTCGTTCAAGCGACTCTCAACATCTGAGCCGCCGGCAATAGCCTGCTCCTCCTCGACACCCTCCGACTCGCGCACAGACTGCATCATCTGCGTAAGTGAGCCCATCTGCATAGCCTTTGTCAGACTTATGCGCTTACCCCTCTCTGTCTGCTCGGTCGGAGCTGACATCTGCTCCAAACTACCCAACTGAGGCATCGGTTGCACACCCTGAGGCTGAACGCTCTGCACCTGAGGTTGCGCTATCGGCTCTTGTGGTTGCGCACTCGGCGACTGGACCACTTGAGCTTGTACGGACGGTGTAGGAACAGGGGCTTGGGCTACTATTGTTGTAGAAGGCTGATTTACAACCGATTGCATCGCTCCCAAATCGGGAAGCGGGTAAAATTCGTCAGCCTCTAAGGTGAGGTCAGAATTTTTTTTTTGAGCCAAAGCTGCAATCTTCATCAGCGTAAGCTCAACAAGCAGGCGCTGATTTGAGGTTGTACGCATCTTACCATCCGCCTCCGAGAGCAACGATATAGCTCCAAAGAGGAAAGGCACCTCGGTGCGAGTAGCCTGCTCACGATAGCGCTCAAGCAGCGTGCCTGTAAACTCTATAAGGTTGACTGCCGGACCTTTGGCAACAAGCAGGTCGCGCAAGTGCTGATTAAGACCATTCATAAAGACCTGACCGCCGAAGCCCTGCATAAGCACCTTATCAAAGTCGAGCAGAGCGTTGACATAGTCACCCTGCAAGAGCAGATCAGTAAAGCGGAAGTAGGTATCGTAGTCGAGCACATTAAGGGTTTGTGCTACGGTCTTATACTCCAGGTTGGCGCCACAGAACGACACCGCCTTATCGAACATAGAGAGCGCGTCGCGCATACCTCCGTCGGCCTTCTGGGCAATAAGGTTGAGCGACTCGTCGTCGGCAGTAACGCCCTCATTTTGGGCGATGTAACGCAGATACTCAACTGCATCCTCCACGCGGATACGATTAAAGTCGTAAATCTGACAACGGGAGAGGATGGTTGGGATAATCTTATGTTTCTCGGTGGTAGCCAAGATGAAAATTGCGTGCTGCGGAGGCTCCTCAAGGGTCTTGAGAAAGGCGTTAAAAGCCGCCTGCGAGAGCATATGCACCTCGTCGATGATAAAGACCGAGTAGCGACCCACCTGCGGGATGATGCGCACCTGCTCAATGAGGTTACGGATATCCTCCACCGAGTTGTTTGACGCAGCGTCAAGCTCGTGGATAGTCATAGAGCGACCCTCGTTGAATGAGCGGCACGACTCACACTCGTTGCACGCCTCGGCACCTACGGGGTTAAGGCAGTTGATAGCCTTAGCAAAGATGCGGGCGCAAGTGGTCTTTCCCACGCCACGCGGACCGCAAAAGAGGTAGGCGTGAGCCAACTGATTGCGCTCAATGGCATTCTTCAGCGTGGAGGTAATATGCTTCTGCCCAACAACCGAAGCAAAGGTTGCAGGGCGATATTTTCGTGCTGATACTACAAATTGTTCCATAATCGCCACAAAGTTACAAAAATATTTGTAAAGGTGTCAAATGAAGGGTCATTTTGTCACTTAATTCTGCCAAAAAAGTTTTGGCAAAGAAGTTGAACGAACTCTTTACAAAAAACATATAAAAAAAGAGGACTATGAATATCAATGTGCTTACAATAAAGGCGCAGCAGGCGTTGCAAAGTGCAGCCGCAAAAGCGCAGCAGGCAGGACAGCAGGCTGTCGAGCCGTTACATCTGTTATCCGTCTTGGTAGAAAAGGATGACGAGTTGGCACCATTTCTTTTGAGCAAGTGTGGCGCAAATCTGCCAACATTGCGCACAAATGTGACAGAGGCTGTGTCACGATTAGCCAAAGTGTCAGGCGGTGGCGAGCCATACTTTACGGGCGATATGACCCGCCTTATACAGCGTGCCGTAGATTTTACAAAGAAGTTCAACGACAAATATGCCTCGATAGAGCATCTGCTCCTGGCCCTTACAGCCGAGCGAGGCACAGCAGCCGAACTGATTAAGGCTCAGGGTGTTAGCGAGTCGGATTTGGTTGAAGCCATACGCGCCTTCCGCAAAGGGTCAACCGTTGACTCGCAGAGTGGCGACAAGGAGTTTGACGCCCTGGCAAAGTATGCCATCAACCTCAACGATATGGCCCGCACAGGCAAACTCGACCCCGTTATCGGACGCGATGAGGAGTGTCGTCGTGTGCTTCAAATTCTCTCACGCCGCACCAAGAACAACCCTATCCTTGTAGGAGAGCCCGGTGTTGGTAAGACGGCCATAGCCGAGGGTATAGCCCACCGTATTGTCAATGGCGATGTACCCGAAAACCTCAAGTCCAAGTCTATATTCTCGCTTGATATGGGTGCGCTCATTGCCGGTGCGAAGTATCAGGGCGAGTTTGAGGAGCGACTCAAGGCGGTCATTGCCGAGGTTATCGCCTCCGATGGCGAGATACTGCTCTTCATCGACGAAATTCACACCCTCGTAGGCGCAGGCAAGAGCAGCGGAGCTATGGATGCAGCCAACATTCTCAAGCCCGCCCTTGCGCGTGGAGAGCTCAGGACTATCGGCGCAACAACACTCGACGAGTATCAGAAGTACTTTGAGCAGGATAAAGCCCTTGAGCGCCGCTTCCAGAAGGTTATCATCGACGAGCCTACGGTAGAGGATGCGGTGAGCATTCTGCGTGGACTCAAGGAGCGCTACGAGAGCCACCACAAGGTGCGCATCAAGGATGAGGCTATAGTTGCCGCCGTAGAGCTGTCGCACCGCTACATCACCGACCGTTTTCTGCCCGACAAAGCGATAGACTTAGTCGATGAGGCTGCATCAAAGTTGCGCCTTGAGATGAACTCCGTACCTGAGGAGATTGACACCCTTGACCGCCGCATACGCCAGGCCGAAATTGAGCGCGAAGCTATCCGTCGCGAGGGGGACAAGAGCCGCATTGAGAGTCTTGACCGCGATATAGAGGAGAACAAGGCCCGCCTTGCGCAGATGAAGGCTAAGTGGCAGAGCCAGAAGGAGTTACTCAGCAAGATACAGCAGGGCAAGCAGACCATTGAGCAGCTCAAGGTCGAGGCACAGCAAGCCGAGCGTCAGGGCGACTATGGTCGCGTAGCAGAGATACGCTATGGTCGCATAGCCGAGTGCCAGAGGAGCATAGATGCCCTGCAGGCAGAGATTGACGCCATCAAGTCGCAAGGCGAGATGATTAAAGAGGAGGTTGACTCGCAGGATATAGCCGAGATAGTATCGCGCTGGACGGGTATCCCTGTAAGCCGTATGCTCGCCTCGGAGCGCGAGAAGTTGCTCAATATGGAGGCCGAGTTGCACCGTCGTGTTGTAGGTCAGCAGCAGGCTATTGTCGCCATATCGGAGGCTGTGCGCCGCTCACGCGCAGGCCTTTCGGATCCCCGCAAGCCTATCGGCTCGTTTATATTCCTCGGCACTACGGGCGTAGGTAAAACCGAGCTGGCAAAGGCGTTAGCGGAGTTTCTGTTCAACGACGAGAATATGATTACCCGCATAGATATGAGCGAGTATCAGGAGCGCCACGCTGTATCGCGCCTCGTTGGAGCGCCTCCGGGATATGTAGGCTACGATGAGGGCGGACAACTTACCGAGGCTGTACGACGCAAACCCTACTCGGTAGTGCTGCTTGACGAGATTGAGAAGGCCCACCCCGATGTGTTCAACATACTGCTGCAGGTGCTTGACGATGGCCGACTTACCGACAACAAGGGTCGCACAGCCGACTTCCGCAACACCATTATCATTATGACCTCCAATATGGGCTCACACCTCATTCAGGAGCGCTTTGGCAAGGCTGCCGAGCAGGGGACTACCCTTAGCGAGGAGGTGGTCGAGGGGGTTCGTACCGATGTAGTCGAGCTGCTTAAGCAACAGCTCAAGCCTGAGTTCCTCAACCGCGTTGACGAGATAGTGATGTTTGAGCCACTGAGTCGCAACGATATTGAGCAGATTGTCGATATACAAATGCGCGCACTCAAGAAGATGCTCGCCCACAATGGCGTTACACTCAACTACACCGAGGCGGCACGAAAATATATCGCTACAACAGGCTACGATGCAACATACGGAGCCCGACCTGTCAAGAGAATGATACAACGACAAATTGTAGGCGAGTTGTCAAAGCAGATTTTGGGTGGCAAAATAAGCCGAGACAGCGCAATTACAATCGACGCTCAGAACAATTCGTTGCTATTTACAAACGATAAGTAACAATTTGAAAGCAAAAACCGCAACAAAAGGATAAAACAGATGCTACAAAAGCAGATTTTGAGTTATAAACCGACAATTTAAGGTCAGTTTAGAGCAAAAAAGTTGTGTTTGCAACACGATAACAATCGTTAGATTACACTTTATTTTCGCTCACACCGTCAAAATAACTGTTCACAGCGCGATTTTTACCATTTAATAAGTTTTTTTATAAATTTTTTGCTTATAATTTGGTAGTTTGGAATAGTTGTTGTACTTTTGCGGGTGAAATGGGATGCGAATCTCTTTCAAGATAGGTTTTTAGGTTAGGTTTAGGGGGCAACACTTCGTTCAGCGAGGTGTTGTTCTGTTTTATTTGCAGCCAAAGGGGAGAATAACGCTCGGCTATATAAGAAATCTCAACTACTGTTATAAAATTAACAATGGTTGAGATTATGTTGTGATTTGACAATCACACTGTTTTTTGAGCTGCCCAATTACACCAACGGCTATTGATTGCACGATTTTAGCGTCAGAGTGGTGGATTTACCACGCTCTTGTTTTGGGGTTGGAGGGAGCATACTACTGTATGTGACCTTCAGCCACAGAACAAGGAAGGCAGTAAATACGCCGCTATCACGCGAAAATGTTTTGAGAGCTGAATTTGGGATTTGAACCCAAGACCCCTTCATTACGAGTGAAGTGCTCTACCACTGAGCTAATTCAGCATTGCAAGGACAAATATCGGAAAAATTTCCGAGGATTATGCTTTTCTCGCTATTTTTTTGTAACTTCGCATAGTAAAGTGAGGATATAACCTAAAAAACTATACTATGCTTACATTCCTGATTTGTTTAACTCTGCTGGTGGCAGCATATTTTACCTACGGTCGTTATCTTGAGCGTGTATGTAAGATTAACCCCAACGCGACTGTTCCGAGCGCCAAACTATACGATGGCGTGGACTATGTGCCGATGCCTCGTTGGCGCACATTCCTTATTCAGTTGCTCAACATTGCCGGTACCGGCCCAATCTTCGGTGCAATACTTGGCGCGTGCTACGGCCCTGTAGCGTTTATATGGATTACCCTCGGTGGTATCTTTATGGGTGCGATGCACGACTATTTGTCGGGTGTAATTCTTGTGCGCAATGACGGCTTGAGCATCACCGAGATTGTTGCCCGCTACTTAGGCAAGGGTGCCGGTGCGTTTATGCGCATATTCTCGGTTATACTGCTGCTCTTAGTGGGCGTGGTATTTATTGTCAGCCCTGCCGACATCTTGGCAACGAAGTTTGAGTCGATAACAAAGGGTTGGTGGCTTGCCATTATCATTGCCTACTATTTTATTGCAACCCTGCTACCTGTAGATAAGCTCATTGGCAAGATATACCCTCTCTTTGGTGCAGCATTGGTGGCTATGGCGCTCGGTTTGTTAGGAGTACTGCTCTTTGGCGACTACACAATACCTCA
>JAFNYE010000179.1 GCA_017383345.1 Alistipes sp.
AGTGGCGTTTAAGGATATGTCTAACGACCACGTGTTTTTGTGCAGGTCCGCCGTTTCGACAAAGGAGACCATCGAGGTGAACGGCGAAACCTATCCCGTGTATAAGATGGAAATCTCCAACACATCTCACCCATTCTACACAGGTAAGATTAAGTTGGTAGATACCGCTGGTCGCGTTGATAAGTTTATGAGCCGTTACGCAAAGCGCTACGATAAGAAGAACAAGTAAGATTTTGTTCTCGGAAAAGTTAAGGCTGTCCACTCGGACAGCCTTACTTTTTTTACGCAAGAGAGCTGATTATGCTCTTCATCTGCTCGTACTGCGCCTCCATACTCTGCAGTAGCTTATACTGCGCGCGGGTGCGAACGAGGTTATGGTCGTGATAAGCAATTTTATAGTATCTGTCGCCATCAATATAGTCCATCAAGAAGCGCAACACCTGCTCATAAGTGATATAGATACCGGCAAAAGCGAGCCACTCCTTTTCACTTGCGGTCATAGTTGCCTTGCGCTCCGACAAGTAACCCTCGGCATAGGCGCGGAACATATCGATGTTCATACCAACGCGCTCCAAATCCTTATCATCCTCGGCGCCCGTATTGGTGTAGGAACGGATAGCATCGCCAAAGTCGTTGAGCGAGGTAGAGCTCATAACCGTATCCAAATCGATAGCACACAGCACCTGATTGGTATCGGCATCAAAGAGGATATTGCTTATCTTTGTATCGTTATGGGTCACGCGCGTAGGTATCGTTCCCTCCTCCACAAGGCTCCAAAAGGCGAGCATCTGCTCACGGCGCGACTCTATCCACTCAATCTGATCACTAAGCTCTGCCACGCGCCCTACCCTATCGGCCGTAACAGCAGCATCCCACTGCTCAAAGCGGTAGCGGATGTTATGAAAGCCCTTGATAGTCTCATTGAGTGGCTTATCAAAGTCGGCAAGCAGAGCCTGAAAGCGGCCAATGCCCACGCCACCCTGATAGGCAAGCTGAAGGGTATCTGCGCGGTCGTAACACTTGCTGCGCTCGATATATCTACACATAGTCCAATATTGACCATCGACTAAGGCGTACCATTTACCCTCCAATGTCGGAACAAGGGTTAGCGTATGACGCAAAGGGTCGGCCACCTTCGCCTTGATATGCTCGGTAACAGCGGCGATATTATCCATCATTCCCGCAACATCGGGAAAGACATTGTGATTTTTGCGTTGCAGGATATAATCGGGCGCTGCACCGACACTCTTCACCACAAAGGTGTCGTTTATAAAACCCTCGCCGAGGCGTGAGATAGTCTCAACATCCGCCTCCAAAGCAAAGAGCGAGGCAATTTGATAAAGTTTATTCATTTCTATCGAGTATTAGCTCCCCAAAATAATCGGGACAGTGAAAATTGGGTTTATCAAGTTCTATAGGCGCCCAACTGAGATAGTGAGGGCGCGCAAGGTTGTCGCCACATTTATAGAGGTTGGCTCTAAGCGAGACGGGAGCGACCTCAACACCGAGCAACTCAAACGGCACAGCCAGCACAGCCCACCATTTGCCCCCTTGACGGATATCGATAGTTTTATGCTCCAAAGATGTATGGCGCACAACGCGGCTCAGTTGCTCTGCCGAGAAATGTGTCGCCGACTCGCGCGAGGTGCGATAAGCAGCCAGCAGAGTACCTATGCAGTTGAGTTCAAAGTTGAAGTAGCCTGCACCTACAGGGTTAGCCACAAAGAACTCCACGCAGCTATCCTCCCATACGCGACCATTATCAGCAAGCTCCACAGCGGCGATATGCTCCTCCTCAACATCAAAGGCGACAAAGATATGGCTATCCGAAAATGCCAATCGCGCCTTAACCGACGGGGCGTAAGAGAACTGCTCGGACCAATTATTGCACGACACAGCAACGGCCGCACCGCACAACTGAAGTTGCGAATGTAAAGAAGTTGCGCAATCGGTGGCCGATATATTAATATATGGTATGCAAAGTGTTGACATAATACAAAGATATAAAAAAATACGCAACAATTGCTATAATCTAAAAAAAATGCTATATTTGTACGCGTAAAGTGCAAATATTAAACATTCAATAAAATATACCTAAAACTATGGCTAATATTCCTGTTGAACTCAAGTATTCAAACGACCACGAGTGGTGTCGTGTTGAGGGTGAGTACGCCTTTGTTGGCATTACCGATTTTGCTCAGAGCGAGCTTGGTGACATCGTATTTGTTGACATCCCAACCGAGGGCGAGGCCCTCGCTGCAGGCGATGTTTTCGGTACTATCGAGGCTGTAAAGACCGTTTCTGACGCATTCCTTCCTGTTTCAGGCGTTGTTGAGCAAGTTAACCCTGCAATCGACGCTGACCCTGCTCTTGTAAACACCGACCCATACGGCGAGGGCTGGATGGTCAAGGTTAAGATGTCAGACCCTGCTGAGGTTGACGCTTTGCTCTCTGCTGAGCAATATGCAGCACTTATCGCAAAATAAAAGAAGTTTTATCAAATAAAAACACAAAAAACTATGTCAAAAGTTACAGTTATCGGTGCAGGTGCAGTAGGTGCAACTTGCGCAAATGTATTGGCTTGCCGTGGCGTTGCAAGCGAGGTTGTTCTCGTTGATATTAAGGACGGTCTTTCTGAGGGTAAGATGCTTGATATGTTCCAGGCTGCTGCAACTCAGGGTTACAAGACTAAGCTCGTTGGCGTTACCGCTACCGACGCTGAGGGTTACAAGCCAACTGCAAATTCAGATGTTATCGTTGTAACATCTGGTATCCCTCGTAAGCCAGGTATGACCCGCGAGGAGCTTATCGGCATCAACGCAGGTATCGTTAAGGGTGTTGTAGGCAACGCACTCAAGTGGTCTCCAAAGGCTATCGTTGTTGTAATCTCTAACCCTATGGATACTATGACCTACCTTGCACTCAAGGCTACAGGTCTTAAGAAGAACCGTATCATCGGTATGGGTGGCGCTCTCGACTCTTCTCGTTTCCGTTGCTACCTCTCTAAGGCTTCTGGCGTAGGTATTCAGGATATCGACGGTATGGTGATCGGCGGTCACGGCGATACTACTATGATTCCGCTCCTCTCTAAGGCTTCAATCAAGGGTGTTCCTGCAACTCAGTTCCTCTCAAAGAAGAAGCTTGAGCAGGTTGCTGCTGACACTATGGTTGGTGGTGCTACTCTTACAGGCCTCCTCGGCACTTCTGCTTGGTATGCTCCAGGTTCTGCTGGTGCTTATGTTGTTGACGCTATCATCAACGACACTAAGGCTGTTATCCCTTGCTCAGTTCTCCTTGAGGGCGAGTATGGTCAGGAGGATATCTGCCTCGGCGTACCTGTAGTTCTCGGCAAGAAGGGCGTTGAGAAGATCGTTAAGATCGACCTCACTAAGGACGAGCAGGCTAAGTTCGCTGCTTCAGCTGACGCTGTACGCAAGGTAAACGCTGCTTTGTTTGAGATTGGCGCACTTTAATCCGCTTAAATGTGCCTCTATGGCACATCAATAAATAACCCGACAATGGCAACCATTGTCGGGTTTTTGCTTCATATAAGTAGAGCGACTTAAAACATAGTTCTTGCAACTACAAATCGCTATTCCACTCGCCATTAGCCGAGCGACATATAACCGCTCGATGCGACTCTACGCTCTTAAGCCACTGGTACGCCTTATACATACAATATCCGTTACCGGCCTCTTTACCACCGAGGGCGTATGCTATAACGCACGGATGGTTACGGGTGCGATAGTACATAGCCTTAACGCGTTCAAGATATTGCTCTAAATATTGTAGGTCATTAGACGGTGTTCCACCAATGGTGCGATCATCACCCTTAGCTGTGGGATTTATCGCAGCACTCTCGATTACATATAGTCCCAACTGGTCGCACAAATCATAAAACCACTCAGGCTGTGGCACAGATGGCTCAAGAGTGTTAACGCCCTTAGCCTTGAGCGCAACAAGTTGAGTACGGCACTCGCTGTATGAGCCATAGGCATTGTAGGCTACGCTTTTGATAGTCAGCGCCTTATCATTGCGATATATTTTTCCATCCTTAAAGGTCGTTCTACCTGCACCAATAGCTACAGGGATATACTCCGACGGTTTATTGTTGCGCTTCAGGTAGAGTGTCGCACGATAGAGGTTTGGTTTTTCGGCACTCCAAAGGTATCGAAGCTCTGCACCTAAGTCCAAACGCACGCGCATAGTGTCGCGACCACGGCCCGGCACGGCAATCTCGTTTACGGCATAATCTACAAGTTTCTTTTCAGGGGTATAAATGTCGTAGCCAATGAGATAGCGCTCCTCGTAATTAAAGTTGTTTGAGGCGATAATATCGAGTTCGAGATACAACTTACCCTCGCGAGCAACAATAGCTGCATCGTAATCGAAAATAGAGGCACGATACTGCGTAAAAATATAGCTTCCACTAAACTTTGTGCGCTTCGATGCAGTTGCACCCTGCTCCAAATCGGCAAAATTTGAGGCTCGGAGCAGAAGTATAATCTTGTTTTCGCCCTGATTGAGGTATGGCGAGATAAAGTAGTCCGCAGGGGTATTAGGGTCATCATTCGCGGCCACAATAGTGCCGTTGACAGCCACATCATAGGCGCTTTGAACACTCTCAATATGGAGGTAGGCGTTGTAGTCGTTCCACGCTGCAGGCACATCAAGACTCTGCGCATACATCACAACATCGCCCACATTGCCAACAAGGGCGGGATTGTAGGCTATATGACCTACAGTTGTAGAGTGGTCACCCTTAGAGGCACATTCGCGAGTATCAAAAGGTGCAAACTCAGAACGATAGACTCTTTGAGCCGACACAGCGCCCGCAACCGACGCCAAAAATAGAAGTATTGCAAGTTTTTTCATTGTTTAACTCATTACTTTGCAAAGATACAATTATTTTTTCGTAACTTTGCAGATTAGAAAACAATTAAATACAAAATACAACTATGCGTATAGCTGAATTATTGAAATCAACCGCATACAACACAGAGGTTGTTGTAAAGGGTTGGGTAAGAACAAAGCGTGGCAACAAGAATGTAGCATTCATTGCTCTGAATGACGGCTCTTGCGTTGCCAACATTCAGGTTGTTGTCGATTTGCAGAAGATTGCCGAGGAGAGCCTCAAGAGCGTAACCACCGGTGCTTGCATCTGCGTAAAGGGAACTCTTGTAGAGAGTCTCGGCGCTGGTCAGGGCGTAGAGGTGCAGGCGTCATCTATCGAGGTATATGGCACAGCCGATCCTGAGACATACCCATTGCAGAAGAAGGGTCACTCGCTTGAGTTCCTTCGTGACATTGCATACCTCCGTCCTCGCACAAACACCTTCGGAGCAGTATTGCGCATCCGTCACGCTATGGCTTATGCAATTCACAAGTTCTTCAACGATAAGGGCTTCTACTATTTCCACACCCCACTCATCACAGCATCAGACTGCGAGGGTGCAGGTGCTATGTTCCAGGTAACCACTATGGATATGAACAACCTGCCTCGCACCGAGGAGGGAGCTATCGACTACAATCAGGACTTCTTTGGCAAGCCTTGCTCACTAACCGTATCGGGTCAGCTTGAGGGCGAGCTTGGCGCATTGTCACTCGGTCAGATTTACACCTTTGGTCCAACCTTCCGCGCTGAGAACTCAAACACTCCACGCCACTTGGCTGAGTTCTGGATGATTGAGCCTGAGATGGCTTTCTACGAGCTTGAGGACAATATGGCATTAGCTGAGGAGTTCCTTAAGTACCTTATCCGCTACGCCCTTGACAACTGTCGCGAGGATCTTGAGTTTATGAACAAGATGTGGGACAAGGAGCTTATCGAGCGTCTCAACTTTGTTCTTGACCACGACTTTGTACGCCTTGACTACACCGAGGGTATCCGCATCCTTCAGGAGTCTGGTCGCAAGTTCGAGTTCCCTTGCCATTGGGGCTGCGACTTGCAGTCAGAGCACGAGCGCTATCTGGTTGAGGAGCACTTCAAGCGCCCTGTTATCCTGATCAACTACCCTAAGGAGATTAAGGCCTTCTATATGAAGCAAAATGAGGACGGCAAGACCGTACGCGCTATGGATGTTTTGTTCCCAAAAATCGGCGAGATTATCGGCGGTTCAGAGCGTGAGGCTGATTATGGCAAACTTCGTGCAAGAATTGAGGAGCTTCAAATTCCGGAGAAGGATATGTGGTGGTACCTCGACACTCGTCGTTGGGGTTCAGCTCCACACTCAGGCTTCGGCTTAGGCTTCGAGCGTCTGCTTCTCTTTGTGACCGGTATGGGCAACATTCGCGATGTAATCCCATTCCCACGCACTCCAAAGAACGCAGAGTTCTAAGACTGTCCATCTCCATTGAGGCGAATAATACTTATACTGCAACATTATGGCACTTACACAATCACAGCAGCTACTGCAGCAACAGAAACTTTCGCCCCAGCAGATACAGATGATAAAATTGCTGGAGCTGCCCGCAGCTATGCTCGAGCAACGCATCAAACAGGAGATTGAAAACAACATAGTTCTGGAGGAGGACCATAGCGAAACCGAGGGCGAGGAGCCTACGCAAATATCTATGGATGAATATCTTACAGAGGACGACACACCCTCCTACAAGAGCAGACTCAACCACTTTTCAAAAGACGACCGTCCCCGAAACTTCCAAATTTCGGGCGGTCGTTCTTTGCAAGACTCTCTGATAGAACAGCTCGGCTTCAAAAACCTCAATCAGCGCCAAAAAACTATTGCCGAGTTTATAATCGGCAGCATTGACAACGACGGATATCTGCGCCGTGACCTGCAATCGCTCTCCGATGATATGGCGTTTACCGTCGCCATAGAGGTTGACATTCCCGAATTGGAGCAAATGCTCGATATCATCCAGCACCTTGAACCTACAGGCGTAGGCGCACGCGACTTGCGCGAATGTCTGCTACTACAACTTGGCAGTCACGCTCTTGACAGCGAGGAGAAAATTTTGGCATACACCATTTTGGAGAACCACTTTGACGAGTTTGTCAAAAAGCACTACCAGCGTATGATTAACCGCCTCGGCACAACCGAGGATATCTTCCGCGCCGCCGTGCAGGAGATACAACACCTCCAGCCAAAGCCCGGAAACCTCTTTTCCGAGGACTCCGACAGCGCGCCCTACATCATACCAGACTTCATCCTCGACTACAACGACGGCGAGTTTGACCTCACACTCAACTCATATAACATTCCCGAACTAAAAATCAATCGCCACTACCTCGATGTTATCCGTCAAAACAGCGGTAAGAGCGAGCAGCGTATGAGCGAAAGCGAAAAGGAGGCAATGCTCTTTGTAAAGAGCAAAATAGATGCGGCAAAGTGGTTTATGTCGGCCATAAAGCAACGCCACGACACCCTTATGCGCACAATGCAGACCATCCTTGACTACCAACAAGAGTACTTCAAAGATGGAGACCGCAGTAAGCTCAAGCCAATGATCCTTAAGGATATCGCCGAGCGCACAGGCCTTGATGTATCAACTATATCTCGCGTCGCAAACAGCAAGTATGTCCAGACATCATTTGGTATAATACTGCTCAAATCGCTCTTCTCCGAGGCAATGCAGACAACAAGCGGCGAAGAGGTATCAAGCTACGAGATTAAAAATCTGCTCGAAAAGTGCATCGAAGAGGAGAATAAACGACGCCCCCTCACAGACGAGCAACTGATGAATATCCTCAACGACAAAGGATACTGCATCGCCCGCCGTACTGTGGCCAAGTACCGCGAAATGCTCGGTATCCCCGTTGCCCGCCTACGAAAAGAGATTTAAGCTAACTTTCGCAAAACCTCGTTTTGCTTCAGAGTTGTGGATTTACAACGCTGCGATTAAGCCGAAGGCAATAGCGGTAGCCACCGAAGGTGCAAAGGGCGAAGGTTGAAAATGGGAGCTCGCTCACAACTTTTCAAACTCGCACTTTGTGGGTGCTATGCACCGTGACCGATATTGCTGAGGCATAGCAGTGAAAAGCCTCCAAAGGAGGGTTAACGCTGCGATTAAGCCGAACGCATAGTAAAGTTTACTTGAACTATGCTGAGGCGCAGCAGTGAAGGGTCATCGCAGATGAGCCAACGCTCGGCGAAATTGCCCGCGATGGGCTGTACTAATCGTACTGCCCATTGCGGGCATATTTTGTTAGCGGCAGCTAATGCCTCCTTTTCATACTAAAATTCCAAAAAATTAACCAAACATATTGCCATTTCTCAAAATATTCGTATATTTGCACGCTCTATGGGATTTTCCCAAGAGAAAATTTAATAAAAGGTTAACAAAATGAAAGTTTGCGAAATCACAGGCAAGGTTGCGATGGTGGGAAACAATGTTTCACACTCCAACCACAAGACCAAGCGCAAGTTCAACCCAAACTTGAGAACTAAGCGTTTCTGGTCTGAGGAGGAGGGTCGCTGGATTACCTTGAAGGTATCAGCTGCCGGAATCAAAACTATTAACAAGAAGGGTCTTGCTGCTGCTCTTAAGGGTGCTGCACTGCCTAAGAACATCTACTAAAAAATTTACGAGAAATGGCAAAGAAAGGTAACAGAGTTCAGGTGATCCTTGAGTGCACTGAGCAGAAGGAGAGCGGCGTACCAGGTATGTCTCGCTACATCACCACTAAGAACAAGAAGAACACTCCTGAGCGTCTTGAGCGCAAGAAGTACAATCCATACCTGAAGAAGGTAACAGTACATCGTGAAATCAAATAATTTGTAGAACTATGGCAAAGAAAGCAGTTGCAACCCTCAGAACTGGTGTAGGTAAGCAGTTTACCAAGTGCATCAAGATGGTTAAGTCTGAGAAGACCGGCGCTTATATCTTCAAGGAGGCGATTGTACCGGTTGATCAGGTATCGGAGTGGATGAAATAAGACTCCAATGTATTTAAGAGTTTACTCTTAATACAAAAGGCTTTTTCCAATGGAAAAAGCCTTTTGTGTTTTAGTACTATCGCAACCCTACTTATTCATATCGCGGTATTTCTTCAACAAACGCGAAGGATAGTTGGTGCAGAGTGCGCGCAGACGATGCGACTGGCTGAGGTAGTAGTCCATAACGCGCTCCTTCTCGGCAGTAGTGCTACCGCTAACAAGGTCAACATTAAAGACCGACAACTCGATAAAGTTCTTCTCAAACTCGTCGATTGTACGCCTTCCACCATTAAAGCCGTCGTTCATATACTCAAGCGAGAGGTTTGCCCAACGGTAGCCCTTGCTTAAATATGTAGTTGCAGGGCTATCAGACATCCACGCAATCTCAATACCTGCACCTACAGCAGCATTATAAGACGAAGCCATAACGGTTGAGTTACC
>JAFNYE010000180.1 GCA_017383345.1 Alistipes sp.
ACCGTTACGGCACTGGAGCATCCAAAGCTTACCATCCTGGATTGTAAACTCGATGTCCTGCATATCTGTAAAATACTCCTCAAGGTGGTGCTGAATCTCATTAAGTTCCTTATATACCTCAGGCATAACCTCCTCGAGTGAAGGGTACTTAGAAGCACGCTCCTCCTCAGAGATATTCTGAGCAACAGCCCAACGCTTTGAACCCTCGATAGTAATCTGCTGTGGTGTACGGATACCTGCAACTACATCCTCGCCCTGAGCGTTGATAAGATACTCACCGTTGAAGATGTTCTCACCGGTAGCAGCGTCACGAGAGAAAGCAACACCTGTAGCAGAGTTGTCACCCATATTACCGAATACCATTGCCTGAACATTTACAGCAGTACCCCACTCAGCAGGGATGTTGTTGAGCTTACGGTAGAGAATAGCGCGCTCGTTCATCCAAGAACCGAATACTGCGCATACTGCACCCCAAAGCTGATCCCATGGATTTACAGGGAAGTCAGAGCCGGTCTGAGCCTTAACAGCAGCCTTGAACTTTGCAACGAGCTCCTTCAAATCCTCAGTTGAGAGGTCTGTATCGAGAGCAACACCACGAGACTCCTTCATCTCGTCGATGATAACCTCAAATGGATCCTGATCCTCCTTAGAAACAGGCTTCATACCCAGAACTACATCACCGTACATCTGTACGAAACGACGATAAGAGTCCCAGGCGAAACGAGGGTTGCCTGAGAGCTGAGCAACAGCCTCAACAGCCTGATCGTTCATACCGAGGTTAAGGATGGTATCCATCATACCCGGCATTGAAGCGCGAGCACCAGAACGAACTGATACGAGAAGTGGGAGCTGGGCGTCACCGAACTTGCGACCTGTAAGAGCCTCTACCTTTGCGATAGCTGCCTCTACATCTGGACGAAGGATGTCGATGATAGCCTGCTGGCCGTGCTTGTAGTACTCAGCACATACATCAGTTGTAATAGTGAAGCCCGGAGGAACCGGAATGCCGATAAGGTTCATCTCAGCGAGGTTAGCACCCTTACCGCCGAGCAACTCTCTCATTTTGCCATTACCCTCAGCCTCTTTGTTACCGAAGGTATAGACACGCTTTACATTTGTCATAACTCTTAATTTTTTTGTAAATTAAATTATAGTTTGTTTAGAATTTATTTTCTATCGTTTCCGAACTACAAAAATAGTAATTTTTTTGTAAACTTCTACCTATATAAAGTAAAAACTATCGAAAATTTATCGATAGTTCACTTTTTGTCCGTAATTTACCCTTTTTAGGCTGATATTACACCTGAACCGACCACTCTCTCTCCGTCGTACCACGCTGCAAATTGGCCTGCGGCAATACTTCTCTGCGGTGTGTCAAAGTGAATATAAAGACCCTCCTCCTTCATATAGAGTGTCGCTTGTTGGAGTGGCTGTCGGTAGCGTATGCGCACAAGCAGTCTGCGGCTCTGACCTGCAACCAATCTCTCAGTTGGCTCTATCCAATGCACCTCGCTTTGTTCAATATAGAGGGCGCGTCGGTATAGTCCTGGATGATTTTCTCCCTCGCCAACATATATTGTATTTGTTGCAACATCTGTGCCGATAATAAATAACGACTCCTTTCTGCCGCCAATACCAAGACCTTTGCGCTGACCTATAGTGTAAAAGTGTGCGCCATTGTGCGTGCCAATCTTTTTGCCGTCACGAACGGTGAAACTATATGGGCGAGCCATACCTTCAAGAGTCGTATCGGCTGCGTAGCGCTCAAATTTGGGCCAAGTGGGGAGTATCTCGTGAATATTTCCCTGCTTAGAGGCGAGTTTCTGCTGTAGGAAAACGGGTAAGTCAACCTTACCTACAAAGCATATACCCTGCGAGTCTTTGCGTTTTGCAGTTGCAAGTCTTTGCGCCTCGGCTATAGCTCTTACTTCGGGCTTTGTAAGATGACCGATAGGGAAGAGGGCATACTTTAGTTGCTCTTGTGTAAGTTGGCACAAAAAGTAACTCTGGTCTTTGTTGTTGTCCGCACCCGCAAGTAGAGAATAGGTGGTCTTGCCGTCAATTGTCTGCTCGCTCTTTTGGCAGTAGTGCCCCGTAGCGACAAACTCTGCTCCGAGCTTTAGTGCCTCCTTGAGAAAGACATCAAACTTTATCTCACGGTTGCAGAGTACATCGGGATTTGGGGTGCGCCCCTTTTCATACTCGGCAAACATATAGTCCACCACGCGCTGCTTGTACTGCTCCGACAAATCGACATAGTGAAACTCAATGTCAAGGCGCTTTGCAACCAACTCGGCAAAGACCTGATCGTCGTGCCACGGGCAGTCGCCTTCAAGTGTGCCTGTGGTGTCGTGCCAATTGCGCATAAACAGACCTATAACCTCGTGTCCCTGCTCCTTGAGCAACCACGCGGCCACTGACGAGTCAACTCCTCCCGATAATCCAACTACAACTTTTGCCATAACGGTTGCAAAATTACTTTTTTTTGAGAAATCTGCCAAAATCTATTGCAAATTAAAAATATATCGTTTACCTTTGTATCGGCAACCGATATAACGGGAGGCAATATAGAGGTTTACTAATAAAGAGCAATGACCTATGAATAATTCAAACAATGCGCTAACCGAGGCGGTGTATTACATCCTTTTGGCATTGACCACACCTCTGCACGGCTATGGCATAATGCAGCGAACAGCCGAGCTGAGTAGTGGTCGTCTTGTTATCTCTGCCGGAACGCTCTATGGCGCACTCTCAACGCTTATGGAGAAGGGCTGGATTAAGCAACTTGATATTGTTGCGGACTCGCGCCGAAAAGAGTATCAGATAACTGCAGCAGGTAGAGAGGTGCTCGAGCAGGAACTCGCGCGCCTTGAAGAGCTGGTGGCAAATGGAGAAAAAATCTTAAAACTATAACACTATGGGAACGACTAAGAAAGTATGGAATTTCTTTACCATTGCACAATGGGAAGAGGAGGAGCAGTGGCTCAACGAGATGGCTCGCAATGGCTATAATTTGGTAGATGTTAAATGTTTTGTGCGCTATGTTTTTGAGCAGGGTACACCGGGCGAGTATATCTACAAACTCGACCTTCCGGATAATTTGGAGCACGGAATGGATGGTAAGGCGTATTGTAATTTCCTTGCTGAGTGCGGCATTGATGTGGTATGCAAGCAGAAGCAGTGGCTCTTTTTGCGCAAAAAGGCGGCTGATGGCCCATTTAACGAGCAGGGCGATATGTTCTCCAAACTCAAGATGACAAACAAGGCTTATAGTTACGCTATTCGCACTCTTTCAAGGTTGTTGCGTACATTTGCAATACTTATCTTTTTCGATATTTTGGTAATGTGTGTGATTGGCCACTCTGAAATATTAGCCGGTATCGTTAATGGCATAGGCATTGGAGCTATTTTTGCTCTTACAATTGTGTGGGTGCCTCTAATGGATAGTCTGCGCAAAAAGATGAATGCGCTGATTAATGAAATTGGTGTCAAGCATTAAAAAACAAGCGGTGGTTATCTTACCACCGCTTTGTTTTTCACTCCGTCGATACAAATCTCAAGAGGCTCATCAAATCTGATATGTCGGACAAATTCGCTCTCATATAGCGCCGGCATTGCGTCGAGCGTTGCAAAGTCGAGTCTTCCCTCGCCCGCATACGGGTTGACTGTCATATATCCTACGCCAAATGATGTCATATTTTGGAAGAAGTGCGTACCCTGACTCGGCTCTATGCGGAAATTATCCAGGCCACATTCTACAATAACCTTTACCTCCGATATGTCGCTCCACTTAATAGGCACACCCAACCACGGGTTGCTTGAGCCCCAGCGACCAAATCCTGAGAGTAGATAGCCACGACCCGCCTCTCTCATTTGAGCATTGAGTCGGGTAACCTCCTCGGCCATAATCTGTGTCTTTGCTGGGTTGAAATTCTCTTGTCGTAGATAGATTACATCGGTAATATTTTCAACATATCCCGTACCCAAAGCGCTCTCGGAGTAAATCAGAGCCTCGTTGCTATCGACCTTATCCCAATCCATATTTGTTTGGGCTGCAGCCGATGCGATAGGGCGTATCTGTAGCACATTGAAAATACTGAAGCGGTTGCCGCGGTCAAGGTTGGCGGCAAACTCAATCTCTACGCAGGTTTTCATCTCATTTTGACCAATCTCAAGCAGTCGGTTGAGAATGTCGGCAAGCGGGAAGGTGTTGTACTTGAGTATTCGGGCAAAAGTTACAACTTTGATACCCTCGGCCAATGGCGAGTCGGTAAGTCGCATACTCTGCATATCCCAGGTTGAGGCTATGTGCTTGATATTTCGGAACTTAACGCAGTCTGCAATATTCATCTTTTCAAGATTGACAGCGTCGTCAATCGATGTTTTGAATTTGTCGGGTTGCAGATTGAGTGCATACATTGTCTGCTGTGTCTCGCGCATAGTCAGCTCCGGTGTGGATGTCTGGAGAATATGCTGCGGATATTTAGGGCAGAAGCGCAGCACCTGCTCTCCGTCAACAACGGCCTTGCCCAAACCGAATGCCACCTTTGCGATACCCTCCTCTGGCTTTTCGTAACCAATAGGGTAGAAGTTGAGCGATCGAGCCACGCCCGAGAATGTAGGGAAGAAATAACCGCTATCTTCCGAGCCGCATATCTCTTGCAGCACGATAGCCATCTTCTCCTCCGATATTACATTGGCTGTCGCAGTAATATATGCACGCGAGGATGCAAAATATACAGACGCATATACGCTCTTTATCGCCTTTGATAACAATCTCAGCTCCTGATCCTCATTGTCGGTGTGAGGTATCATATATGTTGAATATATGCCCGCAAAAGGTTGGTAATAAGAGTCTTCCAGCTTTGATGAAGAACGCACAGCCAATGGTTTGCGCACATTGTGGATAAATACTCTTAGCGACTCCATCAACTCCTGTGGTAGCGATGAAGCGACAAACTCCGACAATATTTCTGCATCGCTTAGGTCGGCATTGATTACATACTGCAATCCGTTTTCTATAATAAAACGGTCGAAATACTCCGTTGTAATTACCAGCGTTCGCGGCACCATAACGCGCACATTCTCCCACTCGCTGTAGAGGTTGTACTGCTGCAAAATATGGTTCATAAAGGCCAAACCGCGAGCCTTGCCTCCAATTGAACCGTTACCTAAGCGAGAAAACCAAATTGCGTCGTTGTATGTGTCGGCAGAGAAGCGCGCAACCACACCCAGACCCTGCTTTATGCGATAGTCACGCAGCGCATCGGTAAGAAATTGTCGTGCTTTGGTAATATCGCCACCAAACTCGTTAAGTGTCAAATCTCTAAATGAGTTTCCGAGCGAGAATATACCGCGCGAAAGCAGCCATTTGGAGAGGTAAGTTGTTGTCAGCACACTCAGCAAAACAGCATCTGGCAGGGTGTGCAACATACGCTCCAGACCTAACAAATCTTGTGCTCGGGCAATCTCCTCGCCGCTCTCTGGGTCGGTGAGTACAAAGTCTCCAAATGCAAACTCACGACCAATATATTCGCTAATCTCGTGAATGAGGGTTTTGGAGTGCTTGACAACAAAGCCTACGCCTAAATTTTGAGCTACCACCCTCATACTCTCTTGCGAAGATTGCATCAGGAAAGGCATTGTCGGGTTATCCTTGCGGATGAGGTTGCACAGGTCAATGCCGGCATCAAGTTTCTCGGTTGATGGGTCATCGCCCTTGTTGATAACAAAGCCTACATCGGATATTACGCCCAGCAAATTGCTCTTGTAGCGTTCATACATCGCTACGGCGTCGGTATAGTTGGTTGCCATCAAAATCTTTGGACGCGCACGCTTACGGGCAATCTGCTGCTGCTCATTGAGTGCATCGCGCACCGAAGCCTTGTTCTGTTGAAGAACCAATTTATAGACCGCCGGCAGATAGGTCGAGTAGTAACGAATAGAGTCCTCCACAAGCAAGATAGTCTGCACCCCGAACTCCAGGATGTCGTGGTCGGCATTCATACTATCCTCAATAAGCTTGATTATGGCGATAATCAGGTCGGTTGAGTTATTCCAACAAAAGACATAGTCAATGCTTGTCGTATCGTTGCTCTCTATCTGGCGATAAATCTCCTTTGAGAAGTTGGTCAATAGCACCACAGGCGTTGATGGACATATCTGCTTCATCTCTTTAGAGAAGGTATAGACATCCATCTCGCCCACATTATACATTGTAATGACCAAGTCAAACTCCTCGGAGCTATTTATCAACTCCAACGCCTCAATTGTTGACTCTACGCGCGTAATCGAAGGAGGATTACTCAAATTCAAATCCGAATACTCCTGCGTAATCTGAACCTCCAACCTTCCATCCTCTTCCAGCGTATAGCTGTCGTAACTATTGCACACCAACAATATTCGACGAATTCTGCGACTCATCAACTGTGAATAGTCTCTGCTCTTATCGTTTTGCTGCGTATCCATTTTTTATTTTATAAGGTATTTTCTTCCGCTGTCTTGTTCTCGTCAATGGGCAGTACGCTTAGTACAGCCCATCGCCTCAAACAGCAACGAGCGTTGAAAATCCTCTTCTAAAATTAAAAAATCGTTTATTGTTAAGCTATTTTCTTCCGCTCTCTTGTTCTCGTCAATGGGCAGTACGCTTAGTACAGCCCATCGCCTCAAACAGCAACGAACGTTGAAAATCCTCTTCTAAAATTAAAAAATCGTTTATTGTTAAGCTATTTTCTTCCGCTGTCTTGTTCTCGTCAATGGGCAGTACGCTTAGTACAGCCCATCGCCTCAAACGGCAACGAGCGTTGCAACTACCACCTTTTGACAACAAAAAAGTGGTAGAGCAACGAATTCAGATCTAACGACCTACGGCACTACTTAACCGCTACAGCGTCAATCTCTACCTTTGCGCCCATAGGTAGTGCTGCTACCTGGTAGCATACGCGAGCAGGAAATGCGCCGCTGAAGAACTTGGCATATACCGCGTTCATTGCTGCAAAATCCTTAATGTCGGCAAGCAAAACGGTGGTCTTGACAACATCTGTGTAGTCATAACCTGCCTCCTTGAGTATGTGACCAACATTTTTAAGACTCTGCTCTGTCTGCTCCTCAATAGTCTGAGGCATAGTGCCTGTTGCCCCGTCAATTGGGAGCTGACCTGAAAGATAGAGTGTTCCCTCTGCTTGAATTGCCTGTGAGTAAGGTCCAACTGCCTTAGGTGCGTATGGACTTGCGATTACTTTGTTCATAATATTTTGTTTTTATAAAGTATTTTCTGCCGCTACCTCATTCTCAGCAATGGGAAATACAAGGAGTATGTCCCATCGCTGACAATATCGGCGAGCGTTGTAAATCCATTTCTAAAATCCAAAATATGATTTCTGAAAACCTATTTCGGACATTTGTTTCTAATATTTTTATTGCCTTTTGCCTGCAGCCTCTAAATACTCTCCAACTATCCTCGCAGCATCGCCTACGAGTTCGGCACAAGGGCGCTTTTTGTAGTACTCGGCTGTGCGCGGAGATGGCGTTGGCTCATCCTTTGCGTGGTCAAGACCGAGCAATGTGCGGCATACTATCGCGCCATTCTGCTCTCTAAAAGCCTCAGCAAAGCGTTGCACAAGGGCGTAGTTCTCCTTTTTGGCTACGGGGTTGTCGGCTGTAGGGCAAGGTGACAAAAAGCCCGCCACCATAGTCATTCCGCTAACCGCTCCGCATACCTCGCGCAAACGACCCATACCACCACCAAACGGAGCAGATATGGTTGCTGCGAGCGTAGGCTCTAACCCAATTATATCGGCATAAGCAAGCACCACACTCTGACAACAGTTGTATCCGCTGTTAAAGAGCCCCTTTGCTCGCTCCACGCGCTGCTCTATGTTGATATTTTTGTTTTCCATTATAATTAAAATTTAGCTACGGCACGCACATATTCACTACTGTTTTTGCAGCCACCGCCACCTATGTAATAATAACCATTCCAGTCTTTATTACTAGTTTTCGCTTTCTCGTTCGTTTCTGTGGAAGACCAACAATCAACAAACTTATCTGTTAATCTGGCATTTAGCTTATCTGAATATCTGCGGATAGTAATCATTTCATACTTAGCAGGCAGATACCAACCTTCACCCAAATCTGCACACCACTTAAAAGCAGGATATTTATTTTGCCAATCTGATATTGCCTTAACTTTTGCCATATTGTATGCGCCATTAGTATTACTATCAGCGCCAATGAGTTTCTTGCGCTCTTTTTTATCAGACACCCACATAAGTTTTTCAGCAGACTGCTTCATACTTACTATTTTGCCATGATTACCATCTTCGCTAACTTCAAAGATAACACCCTCTTTACCATTCTCGTTGTAGTAGTCGCCTATGTTGTATTTTTTATTATAAATGACAATATCTTTTGGCGAAGGTAAATCTCCGAATGTAGAAACTGCGCGCACATAACAACCTCCGGAAGACTTATAGAATTTTTTAGTTTCGCCACTAGAAACAAAAATTCCATATACTCTCTGTCCGGCATATCCATTATCAAATCTAAGCTCTTTATCCTCTGTAGATGAGAAATACCAAAAGTTCAACCAATCTGAAA
>JAFNYE010000181.1 GCA_017383345.1 Alistipes sp.
AAGCTAATCTACCCGGAGTACAATATGTAGAAATTGTTGCATAGTATATTGCTTCTCTACCAGTTTGGTATATTGGGGTGTTATTGTTCATCTCCATTGCACACCCGCTAAATAGCAACAGCAATAACGATATAACAAAGCTCATCATCGCCTAAATCCCCACACCCGTTTTATCGTTATCGCAATAAAACCACTCGGCGTACGAGGTTGCTGTCTCGTGCAACTTAAGCGAATAGAGCTGCACCCTCTCAGGCAGCGCCTTTTGGAGTCGGGCGGCAAAGTCGGCGAGCATATTTTCGCAAGTAGGCTGGTAGTCCACCAACAGCACATTGGTAAATTGGCTCTCCATACTCTTTGCTAACGCCTCGGCCTCAGGTGTGCGACGCATAACGAACGAGTGGTCCATACGGTCGGTAATCTGGGCTGCAACTATAGCTTTAAGTTCGCCAAAATCCATAACCATACCGAGCTTGGGGCTATTGGGGTCTGTCTCGGGCTCTCCCTTAATAGTGACAAAGAGGCGGTAAGAGTGGCCGTGAACTTCACGGCACTTACCGTCATATCCCCACAGGGCGTGCGCCGACTCAAACGAAAACTCTTTGGTCAGTCTAATCATCGGAGCGTAATTTTGTCTAAGTAGTCAATGTGCGGCTCGCGCTGGAACGCCTCGTTGAGCGAGATGTATGTCTGCGTGGTCGAGATGCCCGGCACGCGAAGGATGCCGTCAAAAATGGTGCGCATAAGGTGGTCGTTGTCCACGCAGTAGAGTTTGAGCATTGCGTTGTATGTGCCTGTGATAAAGTGGCACTCAACAACCTCAGGTATGCTCTTAATCTTCTCGGCAACGGCTACGCTCATAATAGGATCCTGAATTCTGATGCTGATAAAGGCGCAGACATCAAAACCGAGCATCTTTGGGTTTACCATCATACGGCTGCCCAAGATTATGCCCGACTCCTCGAGCTTCTTTATGCGCTGATGTATTGCCGCACCCGAAATGCCGCACTCTCGTGCAATCTCAAGGTATGGCATACGGGCATTTTTGACCAAAAACTTCAATATTTTTCGGTCGGTGGCATCTAAAAATACTTTGTGGTTGCTCATCTTCTAATCTAATATTTTGATTGGTAAATTTGGTTGGTATTGTAGGCTCTTACTTTAGCACCTTCAGCTCCTTGCCCACCTCGATAAAGGCGTCAACACAACGCTGCAACTGCTCGGTGGTGTGACCTGCCGACACTTGTACGCGGATGCGGGCCAAGCCCTTTGGAACAACAGGGTAGTAGAAACCTGTAACAAACACACCGCGCTGCTGAAGTGCTGCTGCAAACTCCTGCGAGAGCTTGGCGTCGTAGAGCATAACGGCGCAAATAGCCGAGTCGGTTGGCTTAATATCGAAGCCTGCGTCAATCATCTTTGTGCGGAAGTACTCCACATTGGCAACAAGGCGGTCGTGATGTTCGTTGCTCTGCTCCAACATCTTGAACAGCTCAATACCCGCGCCCACGACAGCCGGTGGCAAAGAGTTTGAGAACAGGTAAGGGCGGGAACGCTGACGGAGCATATCGATAATCTCCTTGCGGCCGGTTGTAAATCCACCTACTGCACCACCAAATGCCTTGCCGAGTGTGCCGGTGATAATATCCACCTCGCCACGGAGGTTGTACAGCTCGGTAATACCGCGACCTGTTGCACCCAATACACCAGCCGAGTGACACTCGTCAACCATAACCAGGGCGTTGTACTGCTTTGCAAGAGCGCAAATCTTGTCAAGTGGAGCAGCGTTGCCGTCCATAGAGAATACTCCGTCGGTGCAAATTATTCTAAAACGCTGAGCCTGCGCACGCTTCAGACAATCCTCCAGCGACTCCATATCGGCATTGGCATAGCGGTAGCGCACAGCCTTGCAGAGGCGAACACCGTCGATAATCGATGCGTGGTTGAGCGAGTCGGAGATAATTGCGTCCTGCTCGGTAAACAGAGGCTCGAAAACACCACCGTTGGCGTCAAAACAAGCGGCGTAGAGAATAGTGTCCTCAGTGCCGAAGTAGTCGGCAATGGCCTTCTCAAGCTGCTTGTGCATATCCTGACAGCCGCAGATAAAACGAACCGATGACATACCGTAGCCGCGCTCGTCCATAGCGCGCTTTGCCGCCTCAATAAGGCGCGGATTGTCCGACAAACCCAAATAGTTGTTAGCACAGAAGTTAAGACAAGGTTTTCCGGCAACCTCTATCTCTGCTCGCTGTGGAGAACAAATTACTCTCTCGGTCTTATAAAGACCGGCATCCTTGATGGCTTGAAGCTCCTGCTCCAAAAACTCCTTGAAATTACCGTACATAGTAGTAACTGTTTTATATTAATTTATATCGTTGATTTTCAGCCTATTAATTCACTCTACGCCTCGTAAAGGTTACACTTTTTAACTTTCCTTGTAGCAAAGTTAACATTTTTATACCGTTTTTACTAAAAAAATGGTACTTTTTCGGCTGAAAGGTTACATTTTTTTATAAACAAACCCAAATAAAAAGAGTTCACTAAAGCGAACTCTTTTAACCACAACACCTCAAAGGTGTTTCATTTATACACCCAATCTCAAGAGCCAAAACCCCAATCTCCCGGGTTGAGGATATGGTCGGGTATCCATTCATAAAACACTCTAACCTCAAATACCTTCATCCTATCGGGCTCTGTAAGTGTAGGGTCTGATTTGTAGAAGTTGTTGGTGTCAATAATATAGAGTTTGGTTTTATTGTTCAATTGCTCCAGCATCCATTTGTACGCGCTATCGGAGTCCTTAAATTTTAACAAATCTTCTGCTTGAATTATATTATCCAAGTTCTCAAGGCTCGATATCGCCATATCAAGTACTACCGGGTTGTCGGTTCTGTCATCATATACATAATGGCATAAAATTATAACATATTCTGATTTTACACTTGTAAAGAGGAACATACTATTTTCATAGTTTCCAAAACCTTCACCCTTAGTTATAAAATTTTCATCACCATTATATTTCTTAAACTTGCCTATAATGTAGGTTGTTGGACCTTGTGCCGATGCAGACAAACAAAGAAGACTGCATATTAAAATTAATAATCGGCTCATAGTTCTAATTCTAAGAGCCAAAACCCCAATCTCCCGGGTTGAGGATATGGTCGGGTATCCATTCATAAAACACTCTAACCTCAAATACCTTCATCCTATCGGGCTCTGTAA
>JAFNYE010000182.1 GCA_017383345.1 Alistipes sp.
ATAGGCGAGAGCATTGCCACCAAGATAAGGACAAGGATATAGGCCACAGGGTCGTTAGAGCCACTTTCAAGCTCCAGAAGCGGACGCAGATTTTCATTTAGACCCTGCTTCTTGGTTCTAAGGATAGAGAATACCGAAGCTGAGTCGGTTGATGACATTGTCGAGGCAAGAAGGAGGGCAAGAGGGAAACTCAGCCCTACCTTCATCCACGACGAGAGTCCATAGAGAAAACCTCCGAGAATAAAGGCTGTAAGCAATACACCCACGGTAGCTAAGACAATACCAGGCACCATAACACGCCTAATCTCCGAGAACTTGGTATCCATACCTCCCGAAAAGAGGATAATACTCAGCGCTATCATACCCATAAATTGGGTAAGCTCCGGAGAGTTAAATGTCAGAATATTGTAGCCAAAGAATACACCGACTGCCAAAAAGAGCAACAATGCCGGAGCACCAAGTCGATAGGCTACCTTACCCGCAAGTACGGCCACAAAGAGCAGTATTGCTCCAATTAATAGAAAATTCTCAGTTGTTATCTCCATAAGGGTTTTCTAATTAAATGTTTTACTTCAAAATCTTTATATCACTCAACTCGCGATACTCCAACTCGGCATACTCAAAGAGTTGTGCTGCAACGAAGGTGTTGTTATCATTGGCAGCCACCATAACACACAGCGCCGACACATCGCAGGTAGGCACACTAAGCAACTTCTGCGCACTACCCTGCTCCAAAGCCTCCACAAGAGCCTTACGCGCAGAGCGATCAAAGCAGAGAATGCGGGTTTTGAGGTACTTACCACTACTCTTATCATAGGGTTCACCGCTACCCATAACACGGCCCAACAACATAATTGCTCCGGCTACAGCCAAAGCTATACCGAGCAGAACCATAGCCGAATTGATATCGTCAAAATCGGGAGCGGAGAGCAACTGCATTGATACCAACGGCACAATAATGCCCAAAACAATAATAATCAAAGGTAAAACCACGCTCTTACGGCGAGGTGAAATGGTGTTACACAAGGCGAAAATTCCCTCGTAAAATTTATTCTTATTCATTTTTGTCTAATTAAAAAAGTGATACAAACCCCAATGATGGGGTGGATAAAAGAGTTAAAGAGAGGTACTCCTTCTAATCACAATCTTAACTGACAAAGTATATACAGAAAGTAATCTATCGCCCTTCTGCCCGTAAGCAAATAGGCCGAAAAGTCGGCACAATAGCAGCAGTTAGTGGCAACACTAAGCAACGATGAGCCTTTGCAAATATCGAGATTTACCCTCTGCAATCGCATTGAGAGGTTGGTCACGCTGGTAGCGGGAACGCAAACGGTGGTAGTAGTGTGCAGAGTGTTGTTATAACGGTGTGAGGCGGAAATCTGCTCAACATAGAGGCTCGATATATCGTCACACTGCGCAGCCGAGGGAGCAGCCACAGCATCCGCACCCTGCCCAAAGAGAGCAGAGCCAAGCATAAAGAGGAGTATGGCTAAAAATCTACACATCGTGCAAAAATAATGATTATTTTTGAGATTACCATAACTATCAAGCCAAATAATCGCAAAATGGGCAAAAAAGAATGAGGGAGAAAAATTTCTCCCTCGTGGCGACAACCTCTGAATAAAGAAGTGCAAGGTGGTAGTCACCGAACCAATTAACTAACTTTCAACAGATCTTTGGAAATGACTTTTTTCTGTTTTCTGATGCAAAGATAATACAAATTATTTAATTTGATACCAGAATTAGTAAAAATGATATTGCAATATATTTAGCATAGGTTTTGCTTATAGTAAAGAATATACAATAAGTTGAAACAATATATATAGAGGTATAAAAAAGAGGAAAACCTTTCGCGGTTCTCCTCAAATTCGGCAACAAGATGATAACGGTTCACAACTCCTCTCTTGTTACCTGACCATTAATTAACTTTTCTCAACAAATTTTCGTTTTCTGACAGTTAGATAACCAACCTCAGCACCACAAAGATAGGCATTATCTAATACAAAAGCAAACGGTATAAGAATTTCTGATTGGGGGGGGTAGTTATAAGAAAAAGCTATTAAGAACAATTGTAGCCCAAATGGGGTTAAGCAGTAGTTTTCGGAGCGGACAGCGGCAGTAAATGCGCCACTATCGCACCTATTTTAGCATCAGAGTTTGCACCGACACCCTTTCTCGCACCATTTTAGCGTCAGAGTTTGCACCGTCACCCATACGCCAACATAGAGAGTTTAGGGAGTTTAAGGAGTTTAAGGAGTTTAAGGAGTTTAAGGAGTTTAGAAAATCACTAATTTCTCTAACTTCCCTAATCTCCCTAAAAAAAACTCCACCGTCGGCTATTATGCGCACCCATTTGTCGTCAGAAAGGCGTAGATGCAACGCTCGCCGAAGGGCGAGGCGATGGGACATACTATATAGTATTTCCCATTGCCGAGAACAAGGTAGCGGCAGCAGGTATGCCTTTATCACGACAAATTTTTCACTTTTCACACATTCACAAGGGGGTGCTACCCTGTGAAAAAGTGAAAAAGGGGTGAGCGACATCTTAGTGTTAGCAACAACACCCATTATCGCGCTATTTTAGCATCAGAGTTTGCAGCGTCACCCATACGCCAACATAGAGAGTTTAGGGAGTTTAAGGAGTTTAGAAAATCACTAATTTCCCTAACTTCCCTAATTTCCCTAAAAAAACTGCACCGTCGGCTATTATGCGCACCCATTTGTCGTCAGAGTTTGTACCAACCGCTATTATCCGCACCGATTTTAGCGTCAGAGTTTGCTCCGACCTCACTCTCCGCACCGTTTTAGCGTCAGAGTGGTGGATTAACAACGCTGCGATTAAGCCGAAGGCAATAGCGGTAGCCACGAAGTGCAAAGGGCGAAGGTTGAAAATGGGAGCTTGCTCACATAGTTTCAAACTCGCACTTTGGGGTGCAACGCACCGCGACCGATATTGCTGAGACACAGCAGTGAAGGGTCATCGCAGATGAGCCAACGCTCGGTCATATTCCCAACTCCACCGTCGGCTATTATGTGCACGCATTTTAGCGTCAGAGTGGTGGATTTACAACGCTCGTTGAAATTCGAGGCGAAGGGTTGTACTCCTTGTACTACCCTTTGCTGAGAATGAGACAGCGGCAGTAAATACGCCACTATCACGCTAAAATATCACGCTAAAGGTGTTTTCTATCAATAATCTTAGCTATATGCGCATCAATATACCCCTGAATATCAGCTTTAAGCATTTTATAGAGAGGGCAATGGGTGTAGTTCTCGTTATCGAGGAGTACATCGCGGATGGAGCGGATGGTGTTTTTGTAGTTACTCATCTCGTTATTGAGGGCGATACCCTCCTTAGAGGATGAGATAATCTTGGCTATAGACATTTGGCGCAGCTTCTCGCAGACATCGTGCAGGATAGGCAGAATGACATTATCCATAAGGGTGTGTCCGTGCATAAAGAGGTATGTCAGTTCAGGCTCGACGCCCTTTTTGCGCAGATATTCATCAAAGCGGGGCATATCGAGGGCCATATCGGGATATTGTGCCACCAAAGCAGCCTCACGGCGTTCGACCTGACGGGTGAGCCACTCTATAGTATTACGGCCGTTGTTTGGTATATCGAGGTAGTTGAGTTTAACTGCCGACTTAAAGTCTGCAAGCGGAAAGACATTCTCCGTATGGCGGCTTGCAGAATAGACATACCACAAAAAGAGGGGGTGTATTGTTCGCGAGTAGTCCGCCATAAAGGTTTCAAAGTCGAAGATGCGGGTGTCGTTTTTGGTCGCCTTGACACAGACATTATGGAGCGAGGGTGCGTAGCAGAGGTAGTTTTCGGTAGCGTAAGCGTAGGTATGGAACATATAGGGGTGCTCAATAATAGCGCGGCTCTGAGGGTCGTCATCACTGAGCAGATAGTCAAAGTCGGAGTCCATACATAGCAGCAGACGGTCGGAGGCGTTATCGGCGTTGTGAATAAGCACCTTCTTACCCTTAGGCAGATCCTGGCGTGTGGGAACTGAAATCTCAAAGCGCAGGTATGGGTTTGTAAAGTTATCAAAGATACCGCGCCAGAAGGCTACATCCTCATAGCCTTCAACAAAGACCTTGACAAGCACTCTGCCATCGTCAACACGCAGGGGTTCGGGCAGCGTTGCCAGATCGACCTTACCCGAAATCAATGCGCGACTACGCATTTTATCAATCTGTTTTTGCTTGCGCAGGGCGCTATTTTCCTCTTTTCGGTTCATTTGATTTATATTTAGTCAAACAAATATACTTACAATTCCACGAAAATGCAAAATAATGATTACTTTTGCACCGTTATTAATGTTAAAAACATTAAAAGTAATGGCAGATTGGAAAGAGCGACTTGGTGTTGTATATTCCACCAACCCCGATTTTAACTACCAGACCGAGGAGGTAGAGCAGGCGCAGACCCTTGCCCCTGAGAAGCAGAACTTGCGCGTTTGGCGCAACACACACGGCCGTGCCGGCAAGGTGGCCACCGTGGTGCGTGGGTTTGTAGGCTCGGATGCAGACCTTGAGGAGTTGGGTAAGACCCTCAAGCGCAAGATAGGCGTAGGTGGCGCCGTAAAGGAGGGGGAGATTATAATTCAGGGCGAAAATCGCGACCGCGTGTTGCAGGTACTCCTCGACTTAGGTTACACAAAGACTAAAAAGGTGTAGCGATGAGATATATTTACACTACCCTATTGGCGGTGCTTCTGCTTAGTGCAAACCAGGCTATGGCGCAGAGGTTGAGCCGCAAAGAGTTGCTCAACCAGATTGATGCTCTGACCAAGCGTATAGAGCAGTTGGAGGGTCAGATTGACAACTGCGTAAAGAAGAGTATGCCCATAGACCCCAAGTGGGACAAATGGCAGGATGTGCGCTACAACTACGGCTTCAACACCGCTGAGCAGCCGATATTCAACACCGTCAACGGCGTTTTTGAGAGCACAACGATGTTCTCGGTACGCGGAGGTTTGGGTCGCTGGAACAACTCGACCGACAAGCCATATACGACCTTTGTCGATGGCGGACACCTCTTTGAGGGTTGGAACAAGTCGGAGAGTTGCCGACTGACAATGCTTATAGGCAAGCAAGCGCCCGACATTGCCTGCATACAGGTATATTCGCCAAAGGGATTATACCGCCCAAAGCGCCACTTTGGCTGGGTGAAGCTCGGCTCGGACGACGCAAACGAGGGCGTAGATTTTGGCCGCCGCTGGGCTATATCGTTTGTACCATTTACACTCGGAGCCTTTGACAAAGCGCCAACAACCACTTTTTACACCAACTCTCAGATAGGCTCTGATGCCGTACCCGTAGGCACACTATACTACGACACCAAAGAGGGCAAGGTGGGTTGCTACACTCCAAGCGGTTGGAGATACTTAAAATTTGAATAGGATTTGAGAGCGTTAAAACATATCATTTTGTCGGTTATGCTGTTTATGGCAGGCTCGGCGTCAGCACAATACTACTCGTGGGGTGCCGACCCTGAGAGTCTGTCGTGGCGCAAAATCAAGGGTGACAACATTTCGGTCATCTACCCTACCAACGCCACCATTGCGGGCTACAAGATGATGCACTACACCAAAGCTGTACAACCGAGCATAGATTTCGGCTTCAGACACGGGGCGATGAATATACCTTTTGTCATCCACCCCGAGAATATGCTCTCCAACGGCCTTGTTATGTGGCTTCCAAAGCGCGTGGAGATTATCTCTGCGCCGGCTATCGACAGCTACTCTATGCCGTGGCTCAAGCAGTTGGCTGCCCACGAGTATCGCCACGCGGTGCAATACAACAACATCAACCACGGATGGGTTAAGGCTTTTAGTTACCTTCTCGGCCAGCAGAGTTCGACCATAGGTCTGCTCTTTATGCCTCTATGGGGCATTGAGGGCGATGCTGTCATCTCCGAAACTGCCATGTCAACATTTGGCCGCGGACTCCAACCATCCTTTACTCTGCACTACCGCGCACACAAAGATGATATCCTCAAGCGCAAGAATATAGACAAGTGGTTTTGTGGCTCTTATCGCGAATTTATCCCCGACCACTACCACTTAGGTTATCAGATCACTTCATACGCCAACACCAAGTATGGACATAACATCTGGGACAACATTGTAGATTATGCTGTCAGACACCCCTATGTTATTGCGACCACAAAGGTAGCGATGAACAAACTCTACAACACCTCAACCACAAAACTTACGCGCCAGACCTTTAACGATCTGAATAGTTACTGGTCGTCGCTTGAGCAGGTGGAGGACTCGGCATCCTTTATCAACACACCTAAGCAGAAGAGCTATACAACATACTCACACCCGCACTTTTTCGGCTCTCGCACAATCATATCGGTCAAGCAAGACCTTGACAGCCCCGCAGCCATTGTCCGCACCAACGCCCAGACGGGTGAGGAGCAGCGCATCTGCTACATAGGCAACCTCTCGACACGCCCGACTATTCAGGGCGGCCGTATCTGGTGGACAGAGTACCGCCGTTCGCTGCTCTATGAGCAGAGGGTCAACTCGCGCCTTTGTTATATCGACATCGAGAGTGGCAGAGCCAGGACAATCTCCCGCTATCGCAACATCCTATACCCTACCGCCACCGATAGCGATAAGAGCATCGCGTGGGTAGAGTACCATCCCGACGGACACTTCAGCATCGTGGAGGGCAACAAATCGGAGCGCAAGGTAATCACATCGTTTGACACCAATACCGAGATACACTCCCTTGCGTGGGACAACCTGACCCAACGCCTCTATTTCATCGCCACGGACGACAGCGGTATGTGGATAGGCCGCATAAATGCCGACGCAACACACTCTCGCATAACCGAGAGCGCCTATATCACCATATCCAACCTCAAGGCATACGACGGAGTTCTCTACTTCGGCTCTATAGCCTCGGGTAAGGACGAGGCACACTGCCTCAACCTAACCACGGGCAAGCAGTACCGTATTTCCAACTCGCGCTACGGCTCATTTTCGCCCGCACCAACATACGATGGCCGTGTAGTGATGACTACATACGACAAAAACGGTTATCAGCTCGCAATGCAATCGCTCGACACAGAGAGTCTGCGAGAGGTTACTCCGACAAAGACTCCAACCAACCTTGTCAACCCGCAGCGCAAAAAGTGGGATGTTATCAACCTCGACACCGTGCGCTTCACCCCTGCCGACTCTATAGCGACAACGACAAAGCGTCGTCCCCGTTACTTCTCAAAGGTGGCACACCTCTTCAATATTCACTCGTGGGCACCCGCATCGTACGACCCGTTTGAACTCGCCGAGGAGGGCGCTATGAACTTCAACCTCGGTGCTACTGTGATGTCGCAGAGCCTATTATCCAACACCGAGGGTTTTGCCACTTGGGGCTGGAACAAGAGCAACGGACACTTCTTTAAGGGCACTATTCGCTACTATGGCTTGGGCGTAAACCTTGCGGTAAGTGGCTCGTATGGCGGTCAGCAGCAGGTATATACCGCCTACACATATACCCTCAATCCCGAAACGGGCAAATACGAGGTCACCTTCCCTAACGCCCCTGAGCAGAAGCGCTACTACAACATCAGCGCCTCGGCATCACTGCCACTATATCTGCAAAGCGGCTTCCACAACCGCATATTTGCAGCCAATATAGCATACAGTTACTCCAACGGCCTTGTAGCGAAGCTCGACAACCTCAAGATTGAGGGGTGGCAGATTACAAACCTCGCAACGATAGGCTACTCCGAGGGTCTGCACCTGCTTCAGGGAGGCTTCGGTTTTCAAGATATGGTCGCATTGGCACACAAGGACTTTTTGCCTCGCTGGGGATATGTGATATCGGCAAACTACGCCTTTAACCCCGCCAACTCCGACTTTGGGCAGTTGCTCTCCATTTATGCCAAAGGTTACACTCCAGGCTTTGCAAAGCACCACTCGCTCAATGTGGCGTTCCTATACCAAAACTCCATCGGCGGTTTCAGGTCACAACTTTTGGCCTCTAACTTCTCATTCAACTCGGCGCGATTGCTACCTCGCGGATTTCATCTTGCCGAAGTGGAAAATCGCAAATATGTAGCCACCTCTATCAACTACCAATTCCCACTCTGCTACCCTGAGGGTGGCATACCGTCATTGCTCTACATTAAGCGTATTCGCGTAAACTTAGGCTTTGACTACGCCTCATTTGGCAAGCAGTTCTTTGAGGCATATCCTGATATTAACCGAGTAAACCTCGTCTCAAAACGCAACCACATCTACTCATACGGAGGCGATATATCCTTCGATATAAACCTGTTCAGAATGCCGTCAGCCGCCACTACAGCGGTAACATTCTCCCTCTATAAGCCTCATAATAAAAAGGGAGTACATTTCTCGGCAGGTGTAGGATTACCTTTCTAAATTTCAAGACTATGGCAAAAAAGAGCAATAACAAACTTACAACACGACGCAAGATTATCCGCTGGATGTGGATCCTTGCCCTCACACCCGTACTTATCGCAGCGCTGATGCTGAGCCTTACCGCAATAGGCGCATTTGGCCGTATGCCTTCGTTTGAGGAGTTGGAAAACCCCAAGAGCAACTTAGCAACCGACATTTATGCCGACAATGGCAAGGTATTGGGTAGTTTCTTTATCCAAAACCGCTCCTATGTGCAGTATGACGACCTCTTCCCCTCAGACTCGACCGCAATATACAACATCGCGGGTCAGAGTGTACCGCCATTGGCAGCAGCCCTTATTGCTACCGAGGATGAGCGCTTCTACAGCCACTCAGGCATCGACTACCCCTCACTGCTCCGCGTAGGCATCAAGACCGTATTGCTCGGACAAAAGCAGGGAGGAGGAAGTACCATAACCCAGCAGTTGGCAAAGAACCTCTTTCCACGAAACACATCCAACAATGACGGCAAGATTGTAAGAATGTTACGCCTTATCGGCAGTAAACTCAAGGAGTGGATTACCGCAATAAAGCTGGAGTACAACTACACCAAGGAGGAGATTGTCGCAATGTACCTCAACACCGTAGAGTATGGCTCTAACGCCTACGGCATAAAGTCGGCAGCAACAACCTTCTTCGGCAAGTTGCCATCGGAGCTCAATCTGCAAGAGGCAGCAATGCTCGTCGGCGTAGTGAACGCTCCAACGCGCTACTCTCCTGTGCGCAACCCAGACAATGCCCTCAAGCGTCGTAACTTGGTTTTGAGCCGCATCTGCAAGGTGGGCGCTATAACCCAGGAGCAGTGCGACTCTATCTCCGCATTGCCTATTACGCTCAACTTCCGCCCTATCTCGCACAACCACGGTCAGGCCACCTACTTCCGCGAGATGCTGCGCCTTGTAATGACTGC